>JAFGJX010000029.1 GCA_016928865.1 Spirochaetota bacterium | reverse complement strand
TATCTCCGAGGCCACCACCGCGAAGCCCTTGCCGTGCTCGCCCGCACGCGCCGCCTCGATCGCCGCGTTCAGCGCCAGGAGGTCCGTCTTCGACGCGATCTCCTCGATCAGGCTCACCTTCTGGCTGATCTTCCGCATCGACGCGACCGTCTCCTCCACCGCCTTTCCGCCCTCCTCGGCCTGTCCGGCCGAACGCTGCGCGATCTCGTCCGTCTTCTTCGCGTTCTGGGCGTTCAGGGTAATCGTCGCCGACATCTCCTCCATGGACGAGGCGATCTCCTCCACGTTTGACGACTGCTCCGTGGCCGCCTGCGACAGGCCCTCGGCCGCCTCGGTGATGCTCACGCTGCTGTCGGTCACCAGGATCGATGATTCCTTGGCGCCCGCGATCACCTCGCGGAGCTTCATCAGCAGGGCGTTCGCGTTCTGGCTGATCATGCCCATCTCGCTCGAGGTGATCATCGGCACGCCATCGATCGAGAGGTCGCCCTCCCTGATCGACATCAGGGAAGACATGAGGACCCCGCTGCTGACCTTCACATTGCGCATCAGAAGGCTTATTGAGACGAAAATCGTTATCACCGAAAGGGCAACGATAAAGGCGAGGTGAAACCCGACGTTCTGCATGGTGATCTGCTGCGTATTCACCAGGTAGAGCAAGTAGCCGAAGAAAACAACCGGGATGAGCATCACCGACATTGTCAGAGAGGCGATCCGGGCGCCGAGGCTGAAGCCCCTGAATGATCCCGGTGAAATTTCCACATCACGTATTTCTTCGAGCGAGAGGATTCCGACCAGGCAATTCTCGGCATTGAAGAATCCCAGGTTGAAATTAATGAAGGCAATGATCGGCATCAGCAGGAGCAGGGGCATATAGTTTACGAAGGTCAGTTCAAACTGATAAAACAGCAATGTCAGGACCCCCGACATTCCGACAATCCACTGGAATATATACGACACCGCGATATAGAACGGAAAGTTCAGTGCGTACTTTTTTACTTCGGCGCGGCCGCATGTTTTATCATACAGCATCGAGATCAGCCGTGAAGACCAGCGATTGAAATTAAACAATTCGACAAAGAGGGCCACAACCGATACGGAAATTACATCGGCAATGAAATACCCCATCGTGCTTTCGTGATATCCGCCGGCAAAATAGACAAAATAGGCCGCCAGGGGAATAAGGATGGCGTAGGAAACAGGATCGATTTTAAGAAGTGAGAGCAGAAGCTTTTTCTTGGTGATCATGGAACAGGTCCTCTCATTTTTATTGCAAGAATATTTTAACCACGGTGCGATCTCCGCGCCCGCGTATTACATTCTGATTAGACCCGGCATGCCACCGGGACCCACCCGCGCGCCTGACGCCTGCACGAACAAACACAGCACGCCCGGCCTCCCTCGCGCCGGAGCGCGGGGAAGGCATACGCGGCCGGTTCTCATACATCGAAACTCCAGGGAGGGACGGCTCTACAGTATCTTGTATTCCACCCCGATGCCCGCCTGATGCGCCTGCTTGTTGAAGTCACCGGGGAACAGATTGACCGGTAAATTGACCATGCTGTACCCCTTGTTGACATTGAGCGGAACGTAGTACAGGAAAATATACGCAACCGTCAATTTCAGATTGTTTTTAAACGTATAGCTGATGCCGCCGCCGATATCATGGTGGTCAAGGGATTCGTTCGTCTGGCTCCGCACGCTTGCACGGGACCCCATGAAATTCCAGGTGTATCCGATGCCGATATTGATCGGCACCTGCGCAAAGGTATAATCAACACCGCAGCTCAGGTCGTATCCCGTGACATGGTTCTTTTCCTTGCCGTTCCACTGCGCGTATTGATTGAGATACACATTGCTGCTTGCCGACAGCTGTACGCCCGACACGCGGTACGAGATACCGAACCCGAACATCGGCGGGAGCTGGCGGTGCGCGACGCCGCCGTCCTTCATGCTCATGTCCAGGAGGAGCACGAGCCAGTCGTCATGCGCCTTGGTCTTCATCCGGAGCGGCGTGCTGTATTCAGCCCTGAATCCGAGCGTCAGCGCGTCTATCGGCTTCGCGCTGATACCGAAAATGATGCTGTGCGCGGTCCCCTTCTGGGTCGAATGATAATCGCCGCCGACCGCGATCGGAATCCCGTTCTGCTTGAAATTCGCGTCAGTGCTGCCGAACGCGTATATAAACCGGTAGCCGATTGAAAACGCGAGCCTGTCGTCAAGGACGGAATAGGCGAAATTCGTCTGCGCCGCAGGCATCCCGACCGAGGCGACAAATTTTGAAGTGAGAATCGCGCCCGGCTGGAGCTGCAGCTGGGCAGGCACCCCAATAAGGGTGTAATAGCTGTTGATCAGTCCGCTCAGCACGTAAAAGCCGGCATCGACCAGCTGGAGGCCCTTCTTGTAGGTGCCGCCCCCGCCTCCGCCGACAAAAAGGATTCCGAACGACCAGGCGAATTTACCCGGCCCCGCCTTCATGGTATAGTCCAGAAAGATGTCTGGAAACAGATACGCCATCTGGAACCCCTTGTAGGAGTTTCGCGTCAGGCTGGGCGAGTCAATGCTGACCGGCGCGTAAATAAACTGATCGCTGAAACTGAAGTAGAGCCCCTCGGCCATCAGCGCAGTGCCCGCCGGATTATAATAGACTGAATCAAGATCGGTTGACGCGTTTCTGCTCTGCGTCTTCACATAATCGGCGCTATGGTTGACGGTCTGCCATACTCCGTTCGCGAACGCCGCAACAGGGAAAAACAGCGCAAGCGTGATAACCAGCATCAGAACATTGTATCTTCTCATTCTGCGACCTCCACTTGTAATGATGTATCCGCCGGAGCGGTTGTTGATATTTAAGTAGCAATGCAAACGAATGAAAAAAAATTAATGATTTCCGCCTTTTAAGCAATGCACCTCCTTCTAAGATTTCATTTTAAAATATTCCATCAGTTCCCGCAGCTGCTTCGCATTCGCCGCGAGGGAATCCGCCGTCGCAGCCAGCTCTTCGGCGGAGGATGCGTTCTGCTGGGTTATGGTATTGAGCTGGTCCATGCCGGTGTTGACCTGCGCCACGCCCGAGTTGATCTGCTCCACCCCCTGGTTCACCTGCCCGATCCCCGCGTCCTGCTGGGTGGATGCGTCCGTTATCTCCTGCACCAGGTCCGCCGTCTTGCGGATCGCCGGGACTATCTCCGCCAGCAGGCCCCCGGCCTGCTCAGAAACCTCCACGCTCTTCGCGATCAGCTCCGCGATCTCCTTCGCCGCGCCCTGACTCTTCTCCGCAAGCTTCCGCACCTCGGACGCCACCACCGCGAACCCCTTGCCGTGCTCGCCCGCCCGGGCCGCCTCGATCGCCGCGTTCAGCGCCAGCAGGTCCGTCTTTCCCGCTATTTCCTCGATCAGGCTCACCTTCTCGCGAATCTGCCGCATCGCCTCAACGGTCTTCTCGACCGCCTCCCCGCCCTCGGCAGCCTGCCGGGCCGACTGCTGGGCTATCTCGTCGGTTTTCCGCGCGTTCTGCGCGTTCTGCGTAATCATCGCCGACATCTCTTCCAGCGAAGAGGCCATCTCCTCCATCGAAGACGACATCTCCTCCATGGAGCTCGCCATCTCCTCGACGTTCGAGGATTGTTCCGTGGCGGCCTGCGACAGGCTCTGCGCCGCCTCGTTTATGTTGAGGCTGCTGGACGACACAACAATCGAGGATTCCTTTACGCCCAGGATAACCTCCCGCAGCTTCAGGAGGAGCTTGTTCGCGTTCTGGCACACCACCCCCACTTCGTTCGTTGTCAGCATTGGAACACCATCGATGGAAAAATCCCCGTTCGTGATGCTCTCAATAGAGGACAGCAGCGTGCTCATGCTGCTGTTCATGTTTTTCGCCATCAGGAAGAGCGTCATGCCTATGACCATCAGCGACAGGAAGACGATGAAAACCAGGTGGAAAGAAATATTTTCCAGCGCAATCTGCTGGGAGTTCAGGAGAACAATGAAATATCCGAAAATAACCGCCGGGATCATCAGCACCGAAGCAGCCACGAGAAATATTCTAATATTTATCGATAACGATCTGTATCTCTCCCTGCCAGGGACAGCATTGATGATATTTTCATGCTTCAGGAGCCCGGCCAGGGAATTTTCGCAATTGAAGAATGAGATGTTAAAAACAATAAAAAAAGTCGCAGGGATTATCAATATCAGCGGAATAATATTTGTCGAAGTGGCTCCCTGAATCAACAGCACAACAATTATGAATGCTATTATGGCAAAACAGGTCACCATTGATATATTGGCATAGGTAAAAGGGAATTGCAGAATAAGTTCCTTCGTTTTTGAAGGATCCCCCCCCTGGCTGGTCACTGCCGATAAAATATTACCCAGCTTTCTTCTGACCACAAGCATATTTATGGTAAAAAATATCGCTGCGGAAACCAGCGTATCAACCGCGAAATAAATCAGGATATCTCCGGAATATCCGCCAACGACCGCTATGAAATAAAACCCGAGTGGCACAAGAAAGAGCACCAGGTATGCAACAGACTTCACCGCTATCGACCTGAAAAGGCTCTGCATTGTAATCATTACAAATCCTCCCAGTCCCATTCCAAAGCGATCACCGATCACTCCGGAGTATTTTTTACAGCATCATGCCAGTCTTAATTCAACTTGAAATAATCAATCATCTCGCCAAGTTGTTTCGCATTTGCAGCCAGAACCTCGGCGGTTGAGGCAAGCTCCTCCGACGCCGATGCGTTCTGCTGCGTGATGGTATTCACCTGCTCCACACCCTCGTTTATCTGCAGCACGCCAGTGTCCTGCTGCGCGGACGCGTCAGTTATATCCTGCACCAGGTCCGCGGTCTTTTTGATCGCCGGGACGATCTCCTTCAGGAGTTCACCCGCGCGTTCGGAAACGCCCACGCTATCAAGGATAAGATCCACGATCTCCTTCGCCGACCCCTGGCTCTTCTCCGCCAGCTTCCGTATCTCTGAAGCGACCACGGCAAACCCCTTGCCGTGCTCGCCCGCGCGGGCCGCCTCAATCGCCGCGTTCAGGGCCAGCAGGTCCGTCTTTGAGGCTATTTCCTCGATCAGGCTCACCTTCTGGCTGATCTTCCGCATCGACTCCACGGTCTCCTGCACCGCCCTGCCACCATCCGCAGCCTGTTCGGCAGAGAGGCGCGCGATCTCGTCCGTCTTCTTCGCGTTCTGGGCGTTCAGCGAAATCGTCGCGGACATCTCTTCCATTGATGTCGCTATCTCCTCGACGCTCGCCGACTGCTCGCTTGCCGACTGTGACATGCTCTGGGCCGCCTCATTTATATTCTGACTGCTGTTTGAAACAAATGAGGATGATTCCTTGACCCGGACGATGATTTCCTTCAGCTTTACAAGAAGCATGTTAATATGCTGGCTGATAATCCCGATTTCGTTAAGCGCCAGCATCGGCACGGATTCGAAAGCAAGATCACCCTCGGTTATTTTCTGAAGTGCGGAGATCATTACGGAAATACTTCGCTGGTTATTACGATACATTTCGAGGAGCAACACCAGCACGGCAGAAGCTGACAGTATCAATATGAAAAGGATATGGAACACGAGATAATCCAGCTTTAACTGTCCGGTATTTACGAGAAATAAAAGATACCCCATTATGACCAGCGGAATGGACAGCACAGAGAGAACAACCATAAGCAATCGCCCGTTCAGGGAAAGAATTCTTACCCCCTTCACATCGATCACATTTTTACTCAACCGGTCCTTTTCGAGCAGTACCGAAAGAATATTTTCAGACCCCAGATATGCAATGATTCCATTATTGAGTATCATAACAGGCGTTATTAGAAAAAATGGAATCACGTGGGCCGCGTCCAGGTCTATCTGAAAGAAAAGAAACAGTATGACCATCGGAACGCCGACTCCCCATCGAAAAAGATGAATGAGACCTTCAAAACGGGGATGCTCAATTATTTTCAATTTAAGCAGCCGAGTATCGGAACCGGGATCATCATACAAATTCAAAATATGGGTGAATTTTTTATACCTGATATACGACTGCACCAGTGTGACCGATACCGCGGCTATTGCAGCGTCTATGCAGAAATAGAGCATTTCAGTAAACGTATACTGCCCCAGTATATTAATCGAATAAACCGCGAGCGCCACCAGTATTGAAGTGGCAAGAATATCATTTAACAGCATTTTTTTCATTAGCATTTTTATTGTTACCATAGCAGCCTCCCTTTTCATGCAATATTCTCAAATTCCGACCGACTGCAATCCGATGTATTGTCAAGCTGGCATATAATTGCAAAGCGGCCCGTTGCAGCCGGTTCCCATGAATAATCGGCATGGCCCATGATGTTTCATACGATTCCCGAAACCTTTTTCATTTTGCCAGTTCTCCCCTGGTAAACTGATGAATCAGCTCGGATATTTTTGTCAGTGGCGCCACCTGGTCGACCCCGCCCTGTTTGAGGGCCTGATACGGCATACCGTAGACCACCGAAGTCTCTTTATCCTGGGCAATCGTGTACGCCCCCGACTGATGCATCTCGAGCATCCCGACCGCGCCGTCGTCACCCATGCCGGTAAGGATGACCCCGAGCGCGTTTTTTCCCGCGTTGTTCGCGATCGACCGGAACAGAACGTCCACCGAGGGGCGGTGGCGGCTGATCAGGGGCCCTTCCTTGACCACCGCCCCGTATCCGGCCGCCTTTCTTTCAACCATCAGATGGCGGTTTCCTGGAGCGATCAGCGCCTGTCCGTTCGTAATCGGAGTCCCGTCTCTGGCCTCTTCAACATGGATTTCACAGACCGTGTCCAGCCTGTCCGCGTACGCCCTGGTAAAATGTTCCGGCATGTGCTGCACAACGACGATTCCCGGCGTGTCAGCGGGCAGATCCTTCAGCACCGCCTCAATTGCCTGAGTGCCGCCGGCAGAGGCGCCGATGGCGATTATCGCGTCATGTTTTATATTACCCGCCGGCGCCCTTCTGAGCGGGCCGGTCACGGAATCAACGCCTGCCGGAGGAGCCGGCATCTTCACCGGAGGCAGGGGCAATTTCCTGACGTTCGCGCCGGAGGCGGATTTCACCGTATCGATCAGGACAAGGGCGGATTCGTAAAAAAAATCCTTTATTCCCGTTTCCGGTTTCGATATGATATCAACCGCGCCGGCGGAGAGCGCCTGAAGGGTCATACGCGCATTGTCCCTGGTGCACGACGAGCAGATGACGACCGGCGTGGGGTGCGTCGACATGATCTCCTTTAAAAAAGTGATGCCGTCCATGCGGGGCATCTCGATATCGAGAATAAAAATATCAGGCCAGCGTCGTTGCAGCTTCGCCTTTGCTATAATCGGGTCAGAGGAAGAATCGATCACTTCAATGCCGGGATCATTATTCAGCAACTCCGTCAGCACCATCCGCACTGACGCCGAATCGTCAATGACATGTACTCTGATTTTCTTCACTGGTCATCCTCATACTGTCCGGGCCTGCGGCCCGGGCATACTGTATCAACCGGGGGATGTCCAGAATAAGGGCCGGTTCGCCTCCTCCCAGTATCGTGGCGCCGCTCAGCCACTTGATACCGCTGAAGAGTGCACCCAGGGGCTTTATCACCGTCTGCATCTCGCCCAGCGGTTTATCAATTACGATGCCCGCCTTTTTGCCGAAATATTCCGCGATCACGACAAATTCTTTCCCGTTTGTCTCTCCCGTTATCTTGAAGAAATCACGCAGGCGAATATACGGCACGAGCTCGCCCCGCAGGTCGATAAAATTACCGTTCTGGCCCTTCATGGCTTCATCGATGTTTATCTCAGCGCATTCGGTCACCATGCTCAGCGGCAGCAGGTATATTTCCTGTCCCGACATGACCATGAACCCGTCGATGATGACCAGCGTCAGGGGGAGCCTGAGGCGCACCGTGGCGCCCTGCCCTTCGCTGCTCTGAATGGATACCGTGCCCCTCAGGGAATTGACATTTTTTAGCACCACGTCCATGCCGACGCCCCGGCCGGACACATTCGTCACGGTTCCCGCTGTTGAGAAGCCCGGCATGAATATATACTTGAACAGATCATTATCGGATAATCTTTCGCCTTCCTCATGGCTGATAAGCTCGCGCTCGACAGCCTTCGACAATATCTTTTCCCTGTTAAGCCCGCTGCCGTCGTCGCTCACCTCGATTATAACGTTTCCGGCTTCGCTGAATACGGTTACCGAAACCTTGCCGCGCGGCGGTTTTCCGGCGGCGACCCTCCTGTCCGGCGTTTCAATGCCATGATCGACCGCATTTCTGACAATATGCATAAGCGGATCAATGATCTTTTCAACAAGGGTTTTGTCCACCTCGGTTTCCCCGCCCCGGAGGACCAGATCGATCTCCTTGCCCTGCTCGCGGCTGAGGTCGTGCACAACCCGCTCCAGTCTTCTGAATGAATCGCCTGCCTGTACCATGCGGACGTTCATGGAGCTGTTTCTCAGGTTTTCGACCATCATTGTAAGCGATGATACCGAGTCTTCCAGTTCCCTGCTCTGCAGCTCTGAGGCAATCTGCTTGATGTTCGAGGTCAGGATGACCAGCTCGCCCACCTGATTGATGAGAAGGTCCAACTTCTCCGTATCAACCCTCATGGTCTTTTTGACCTTCGATTGCTTCCTCAACGCCTCGTCGAGCACCGGTTTGTGCACCATTCCCTCTTCGACCAGGATTTCTCCGACCAGTCTGCCTTCGTTTTTCAACCTGCCTTCCGACTGCATGGAGAGGGCCTCGTCCAGCTCATCGCCTGTCAGGGAACCGATTTCGTGCAATATCTTTCCGATCGTCATGGAGCTCTCGGGCAGCTCGTCGATAAGCCTCACATATTCAGCGATATCGCTCCGCGGGGGAAGGATTCGGATCTTGCAATCGTCCTTAACAAAATCAAAGACGTCTTCCAGCTGCTGCTTGGTGACGTCTCCCATGAAGTTTATTTCAAAACCGAGGAAGCAATCCTGGGGGTCGGCCTCTTCGAGGGGCGGGAGCGCATCGTAGATCGCCCTCAGATCGACGATATTCCCCATACCACCCAGGTAACTGATGAAAGACTGCGGATCAAAGCCGTTTTTAAAGGTATTGCGCCCGAACCTGAGCGAAATATGCCACGAAAGAGAATCGACCGACATGCCCGAGGACCGGTCCTCTTCCTTCTTCACCGCTTCTTCCGCTGATCCCTTCGCGGTTGTCTCGTATCTGCGGTGCTCCTGGTATGAAGCGAGCCGCTCCTGCAGGGCGAGCGACTGCTCGAGCATCCCCTTGGCGAATTTCGCCTGACGGTTGGCGTCGAAGAAATTGATTATTTTTAGCATGAAATCATGACATTCGAAAAGCAGCGCGCCGATCTCGTGATCGAAGGAGAGGATCCCGTTCCTCATGTCCCCGAGCAGGTTCTCTACGGAATGCGCGAATTTTCCGATATCGTCAAAACCGAACATCCCCGCCGAGCCCTTTATGGTATGGGCCGCCCTGAAAACCGAGTTAAGCGACTCCTCGTCATCGCCGTTTTTTTCAAGCGCGAGCAGCGAAGCCTCCATGTCCTCAAGCCGCTCCCTGCTCTCCGTGAAAAATGTGTTTACTATTTCTTCATAGCTGTGTTTTTTCCCGCCCGCCATACGCACTCCAGGTATCAAGGTTTTCCCTGTAAATTGAAAAAAGCCGCTGAACATCCTTCGACGGCTCAATAAAGCGGATTGTTTTCCCGTCAGCTTCAGCCGCGCGACGCGCCAGCTGCAGCATCTGCAAACCCGCGGTATCGAGCCTCGAGACCCGTGATACATCAATAACTATGTCCTTGAAGTCCGCCGTCTCGGCGATAAAACGCTTCTTGAATTCAGGGACCTCGTAGATGGTGAGGTCTCCATCAACAGTTATCGTTATCGCCTTCGATCTCTTTTTTATCTGGATCTCCATACCACTCGCTCCGTTCAACCAGATCACGCCACGCCGCTCCCCGGCGGCGGGCAATGCTAGGTCAGTAATTTTTTAATAGCTTCGAGCAGCAATTCCGGCTTGAAGGGCTTGACCATCCAGGCCTTCGCCCCCTCCTTTTTCCCCTCCTGGATCTTCGCGTCATTTGACTCGGTGGTCAGCATGATAAACGGCGTAAATTTATATTTGGCGTATTTATCGTCATTTTTGACTTTCTTAAGAAACTCAATGCCATCCAGTGTCGGCATGTTCACGTCGCTGACAATCAGATCAACCGCCTTCCCGTCAAGCAGGTTGAGTGCGTCCACTCCGTCCCTGGCCTCAAGAACGTCATACCCGTTCTCCGTAAGATAAAAGCTTACCGTCTGTCGAATGGCCTCCGCATCATCGACAATTAAAATCTGTTTGCCCATGTCATCTCTCCTTGAGGTCGTATTATGTGCAATCACGAAGCGCCGAGATCGGCTTCATGGTTTTTAAGATCAGTGAACTCCTCATCGGACAGTATCCTGTCCACATTCACCAGGATTACGAATTTATCCGATATCTCCGCCAGTCCCGATATGAAATCCCGGTCAATCTGCGCACTGTAGTGGAACGTGTCCTGCACCGCGGCTGACGGGATTTCAAGAATGTTTGTTACATCATCCACCACCAGCCCCACCGGGATATCTTTCACGTTGATGACCATCACCGGCGTATCCTCGGTATATTCCTTCTCCGGCAGGGAACATCTCAGCCTCATGTCCACAAGGGGCGTCGCCGTCCCCCGTATATTCATGACACCCTTAAGAAATGGCAACGCGTTGGGGATACGTTCCAGCGATCCAATCTTTACGACCTCCTGCACCCTTTTGACATCGACGCCGTATAATTCGTCCCCGATCGAAAACTGGATATAACTCCCTCTATCCTCCGATACCTTTATATCCGCATGACCCAGAACATCCTTGAGACCCTCCTCTTCATACTCTTCGGACTTGATCGCAAGGTTCTCTGCCGCATTAACATCCTGGACCGCCAGCTTCCCGAGCTCTTCAATATCAAAAACACGATCAACATCCAGAAGCATGATGTACTGTCCATCGATCTTCGCAGCGCAACGGATAAAATCAGGCCGCAGCTTTGAACCGAAGTCAGGGCTCTCGGACATATCGCCGTCACTCAGATCAGCCACTGAAACGACCGCGTCGACCATGCCGCCGATCATTACGCTTTCAGCGCCATCCTTTGCCTCGCAAATAAAGATACGGCTTGTTTTACTGTCAGTTCTTTCGCAGTCATACAGGCGTTTGCACAGGTCGATTATCGGCACAATCAATCCCCTTACATTGATCGCGCCAAGGATCGTCCTGTTCACCAGAGGCACGCGCGTTATCCGCGTCGGCTCGATTATTTCCCGAATGTGCTCCACATCGATGCCGAACAGGTTGTCCGCGACCCTGAACACGATGATTGTTCTATTACCTTTTACGTCTGATTCGTTCTGAACATCCGGTAATGATGTTATTGGCATTGTCCCATCCTTAATGACCCTGAAGGAATTTGGTTAAAACCTTAAAGCATACAGATCATCTAAAATTATAACACCGACAACAACTAACCATCAATCTATGAAAAGACCTATTATCAGTAGATAGTGTGACAGGAAAAGTGTCGTTTTATTATCGGGCCTGGCATGATAATTCGACCACTTCCCTCCTGCGAGAAATCTTTTATAACCAGCAGTTTGCTGAAAAACAGCAAACTGCCAGCGATACACGGAAGTATCGCCATTTTTCGAGGCTTAAAGCCGAGAAAAATGCAAGGTTTTGCTAATTGATTTAGCAAAACCGCTCCTGAAAAATCCATGAATGGGGTTTTTCAGGAAACTGCTAAAAGATGTAATAAATTTATTACAATAAGTGCATTTCAGCAATAAAAAAAATAATATATGTTTCTAAATATATATTTATTGTATCATATAAAGAATCAGATTTAAAAAACCGACAATATGATTTAATATTTACATATTATCGAAAACTTTTTTTCATTGAAAAAAAAGGTTCAGGGAACACTCATGGTAGATGCAATTATTAAACGAGGTACACTATGGACATAAAAAAGGTTGTTCTTGCATATTCCGGGGGACTTGACACCTCCATTCTCGTGAAGTGGCTGATCGAAAATTACGGGTGCGAGGTCGTATGTATGGCCGCGGACGTCGGCCAGGAAGAGGAACTGGACGGCCTCGAGGAAAAGGCCATTAAAACAGGCGCAAGCAAATGCTACATTGAGGACCTCAAAGAGGGCTTTGTCACCGATTACGTCTTCAAAGCAATACAGGCGAGCGCGATTTATGAAAACCGCTACCTGCTCGGCACGTCGCTCGCGCGGCCCATCATCGCTCAGCGCCAGGTGGAAATAGCCCTGAAGGAGAAGGCGGACGCCGTGTGTCATGGAGCCACCGGCAAGGGTAACGATCAGGTCCGCTTTGAGATGACGTACATGGCGCTGGCGCCGGAACTAAAGATCATTGCGCCCTGGCGCACCTGGGACCTGGATTCCCGGTCGAAGCTCTTCGACTACGCGGCGAAGCACGGCATACCGGTACCGGTCACCAAGGACAAGCCCTACAGCATGGACCGGAACATCCTGCACATATCGTATGAGGGCGGCATACTGGAAGACCCCTACAACGAGCCTGACGAGAGCATGTTCATCCTGACGACCTCGCCGCAGAAGGCGCCGGACAGGCCGACCTACGTGGAAATCGGGTTCGAGAAAGGGAACCCGGTATCGATTGACGGTAAAAAGCTCGGGCCGGTGGAACTCATGAGGAAGCTCAACAAAATCGCCGGCGAAAACGGGGTGGGGCGGGTCGATATTGTCGAAAACCGCCTGGTTGGCATCAAGTCCCGCGGTGTGTACGAGACTCCTGCCGGAACCGTGCTCCACGCGGCGCACCGCGATCTTGAATCTATCACCATCGACCGCGAAACACAGCACTTGAAAGACAGGCTGGCGCACGAATACGCGGAGCTGGCCTACTACGGCCTCTGGTTCACGAAAAAACGCGAGTCGCTCGATGCCTTTATAGGGGAAACACAGAAAAACGTCACCGGCACGGTACGGGTCAAGCTTTACAAGGGGAGCTGCGCCGTGGTGGGAAGGAAATCGCCCGTTACCCTGTACGAGCCGGACATCGCCACCTTTGACGCAAGCTCGCTCTATGACCAGAAGGATGCTACCGGCTTCCTCCGTATTTTTGGGCTCCCTCTCAGGGTCGAGGCGCTGTTAAAAAAGAAGCGATAGGGGCGTCAATACCGATAGTTATCGGTGTACTCGGGTTATTCTGACCCTGCCCGATACTGATAGCTATCGGTAAACCCCTTACTCTGACCCCGCCGGTGCCGATAGTTATCGGTACATCCCGGGGTCAGAGTAAAATCAGGTCAATCATACAAAACTTAGCTCAACAGTGTCTCAGGCCCCTGCAAATCAAGGCTGAGCGGCCGAGGACGTTATTAGACTTCCGGGCTTAAACCTGTGCCGCAGGCCGCGAAGACTGTTTGCAGGGGACTAGGCAATCCGGTGCCGATAGTTATCGGTAATCACCCTACTCTGACCCCGCTGACATCATAAAAAATAGTTTGACTCTATTATTTTCACGGAATATTGTCCAAAGAATAATTTTCCCGACCAATTATCCATGAATAAAATCCTTTTCATTGTATCAATAATTACAACCGTATTTCTCACTAGCGTATTATGCGCACAGGAAATCACGAAAAAACCAGAAACTCATCAGAAAGCGGAAACCTCTTATTACAGAGGCTCTCTCGGCATTCTTGGCGGGGTCACCATGGCCGGCATCCATGCGGAATACACCCCGGTTCCCGAGATCGGGGTAAGGGCCGTGGGGCTTTGCATCTTCGGCGCGGATTTTAACGACATGAACAGGGATGAATATATCCTTTCCGGCATAATTACACCGGTCCTTCACCTGGCCCCGGAATCCGGCATTGTCGATCCCTTCCTCATGTTCGGCCTGGTCTATTCATTCCATCACTGGACAACACGGGCAACCGATGCGGGGATCAATCGCGCCACAACCATCAGACAGGGGAATCTGCACGATGTTACCTGCGGACTGGGCCTTGGCATACTCTTCAAGTTCGCGGGACGGCTCACGGCGGGACTGAACCTGTGGCTGAACATTGACTACGGCGTTGAGACCACGACCTCGTTCAGAAAAAAGAAGGGGAACAGAATTCTGCTCCCCGTTCCGCTGGCGGAATTTTCCGTACGATTCTGATCGACACAGGGGAGGCGACACATGGTCCCAGCCTTACAATTCTGCCGTACGAAAGTCGCCATAACCGTATCATGCGCGATACTGGTATTCACCGCATGCGGCCTCCCCGGCGTTACGGCAACGACAGATGCCGGCGCCGGACCTTCCTCCACCCCGTGGACCGCACCGCAGCAATACACTATGGGCGCAACCGTTGCATCACCCGGTGACGTCTATTCGATCGATACGAGCACACCCGGCGACGTGGTATACCTGGCCGGAGATATGCCGCTCATCATATCTGTCCCGCACGGCGGCAGTATTGTCAGGGGAATTCCCGAGCGAAAGGGCTTCCCGGGCTTCATCAACAAGAACAATGACGACGCAACTATCGAGCTGGCGCTCGATATCGAGAAGGGGATCCGGGAAATCACGCGCGGACGGCGGCCCCATGTTATAATCAACAACCTGTCCAGGGCCATGCTTGACCAGAACAGGGGCCATGGCGAAGATGCGAATCCAACAACCGGGAGGGGCGGCGACGCCTGGAAGGATTTCCACGAACGTTTTATCGCTGCGGTTGCGATACCGGCCGTTTTAAAGACGCACGGATCAGGGCTGTTCATCGACCTGCACGGCAAGCCGGACGGATACGGCGCCAACATTATCATCGGGTATAACCTGACAACGTGGGAGCTGTCTAATTCTGACAATCACCTCAATACCGGAAAGAAGGCATACACGGACCGAAGCAGCATCAGGTTTTTATCGAAGAAGCTCGGCGGGAAGGTCGATTTCGCGGCACTGCTCCGCGGCAACAGGCCCGGCCATGAAAGCTTCGGGTCTATTCTGCAAAGCAGGCTCGACGTGTTCAACAGTACCCACGGAAAAAAATTATCCGCCGTCCCCCGTCATGACCTGAAAAAACCGTTCATCAACCTGAGCGGCGGGTACAACACCAGGGCCTACTGCGGCGCAAAGGACCGGCGCTTCAACAATCCGTACGGATATACCACGTCTCGATTCATGTGCGGCTTCCAGCTCGAAGTATCACGGGATATCAGGGTAAAGGACGCGCGCCTGCGCCGTAAATTTGCTCGGTCTGTCGCAGAGGCCATCATCGCATATATCGAGCAAAATCTCGGCATGCGGATAATGCCGCCAGAATAAACGGGAGATACCGGCATGCGCCGATTGTCGGATTCAATAGGGCTTCGGATAGGTCAGCCGTCCCGTCTGAGTAAGCCGTTTGAACCGGAATCCCGGGCTGTAATTCCGCACCACGGTGATCGCGTCATGGGGACACGCCGCGCCGCAGCAATTGCAGGCGAAGCAGTAGTTCGCGCCCCTGCTGATATTCTCCAGCCGGGGCATGCCGAACTTCCCGCCTTTCGCAGTGCCGTCCATGAAGTCCTTTTTCTTCAGCCTGTCCGTCTCCAGACAGCCGTACACGCAGACTGACACGCAGGTGCCGCATTCCCTGCATTTCTCGCCATCCACTTGAATGCGGGCGATACGCATCTGCCCGGGGTTGTTGATCTTCGGGATCCTGAGTCTGTCCAGCATGGTATACGAGGTCCGCTCCATCTCACTCCCCCTGTTCTTCGATTCGCGGGTCAAGGCCGGCCTCATCGAACCACTCGACCCGCTGCACCTCCCTGGTCGCGGGACCATCGGCCTTCGGCTTTGGCCAGCCGAGCGCGATGCACACGTTGAGGCTGTACGGGAACTTCACGCCGAACCGCTTTCTCCATTTTGGCAGATACATCAGCACCTTGATAAGCCCGATCCAGCAGGTGCCCGCCCCGAGGCTGTGAGCGGCAATCACCATGTTCTGCCCGCAGATGCCGATATCCGTTGGCGGGCTCGAAACGCCGCGCCGGTCCTCCAGTAGCAGAAGCAGGGTCGGCGCGCTGTGGAAAACAGGCGTCTTGCCCTGCGCGATCTGCACCATCAGGGCGAAGGGGGCCGGGTGGAGTTCGTTGGGAAGCACCCGCATCATTACCTTCGCATTAATCGACGCGATAAACCTCCTCAGAAAGCTGCCCCTCGTATAATCAAGAAAAAACATGAAGAATTTGACGATCCTCACCGCATCGCGCTCCATTTCCGCGAGCAGGGCGCGGTTCTTCACCACGATGAAACGCCAGGGCTGCATGTTGCCCGCTGACGGCGCGAACCTGCCAGCCTCGAGAATCCTCCGTATCATGGCGTCGGGCAGGGGCTCCTGCCTGAATGAGCGGACGCTGCGCCTGTTCAGGATGACCCGTTCCACCGTGTTCCAGGGCATCCCCTCGTGATAGGAGCCGACCGCCGTTTCCGTTCCCATCAATGCGTTCATCCTTCCCCCCTCCTTATATCACATACTCACCTCAGGTCTGCACCCTGACGACATTGGGCGCGTCGGGACCGAACTGTTCCCTCAGCACCCGGTCCAGCGCCTTCTCGGTGATTGTTTTCGGGATCTCGTCGACGATCTGAAAATAGGACGGGACCGAATTGCGCTCGAGCCTGCTCGTGCACAGGCTGCGCAGGGAATCCACGTCAACGCTTTTCCCCGGAAGCGACGCGACCGCGGCCACGAGATCGCTCTCGCCGGGCGCTCCCGACGATGCGGGGATGCCATAGACACAGACCTCTGAGACGCTTTCGTGCTCGCCTATTATCTTCTCCACGTAATCGGGCTGGATGAAATCGCCCTGGCGGCGCAGGCCGCCTCCCTTTCTGAAATCGAAGTAGAGAAACCCCCTCTCGTCCCGGTGACAGATGTCACCGCTGCGGAGCCATCCGCCGCGGGTCTTTTCATCGGACTCATTCTTTTTCCCGAAGTAATCCACGGTCGTGGGCCGCAGCGTCATCTTGCTGATGAGCTCGCCCCTGACAAACGGCGGGACCTCCCTGTCGTTCCCGTCTACGATCTTCATCCGGTATATAAAGGGATTCGGCTTGCCGAACGAGCCAACCGGCCCCTTCCCAGGCGGGTTGTGCGCGAGGCCGCCCTCGACAGCGGCATACCATTCGTGTATCTTCACGTTGAAGCGCTTCTCGAAGTCCTTCCAGATCGCGGCAGGCGTGCCCGCGCTCACGACGACCCGTACGGGGTTGTCCGCGTCGTCAGGCTTCGGCGGCTCGTTGTAGATGCCGGCCATCATCCCGCCGAGGGATGAAAAGCTGGTGCACCCATATTTACGGCAGATATCCCAGATTCTGCTCTTGGTGAACTTTTCGCCAATGACGGCGGGAATGCCCATGGAAAGGGCCGGGAAAACCGTCACAGATTGCGAATTACCGTGCGTCATTGAAAGGCCATTGTACAGGATATCGTCCTTCCGGTACCGGTAGATGATCCTGCCCAGGAGCGCGGAGTCCCTGAAGCGCTGTCCCCTGAGCATGACGCCCTTCGGATCGCCGGTGGTGCCCGAGGTGTGGATGATCTGAACCGGGCGGGAAAGGTCCATGGGGAGCGCCCTGTCCGGCGGGGACCCGGGCAGACCCGTGATTATATCATCAACCGCCGGGTATAAGGCAGACGAGGTAACGCCGTGGTGTTTCTTGTATACCACCCCGATGACGGGAACGCCGCCCGTATCATTCCGTATCTCGCGGATGCTTTCCATGAATTCATCCGCGACCAGAATTCCCTTGCATTTCGTGTTATTGATCTGGAACGAAAGCTTCCGCCCTTTCGCCCGGGGATCTATCGGCACCGCGATCGCGCCGAGGGAGAGCGCGGCGGAGAGGCAGTAGAGAAACTCAGGATGGTTTCTCATGAGCAGGGCAAACGCGTCACCCTGCCCCACACCGGCACCGAGGAGCAGGCGGGCGTACCTGGAGGTGTTCTCGAATAGCATTGCGTATGTGACTCGTTCGTCGCTCCCGTCGTCATTGACGAAGATAAACGCGGTTCTGTCAGGATCTTTTATCCTGAGCCAGACCGATTTAAAGAGCGGGAGCCTGTTCAGTTCTCGCGACATCTGCATCACCTCTTCGGCCCTTCCAGGATATGTATGCACATGGCCGCTTCCTCCTGGCCCAGCGCGCCGCCGCCGTTCTCTGCAAGGGCGATCCGGGCGCCTTCCACCTGCCTGGCGCCGGCCTCTCCCCTGAGCTGGGTCACGAGCTCGTGTAATTGGGCGAGGCCCGATGCGCCGATCGGGTGCCCCCGCGACTCGAGCCCGCCGCTCGTGTTGATCGGGATCGACCCGCCGAGCTTTGTGGCCCCGGACTGCGCGAAGACGCCTCCCTCGCCCTCGGGACAGAATCCCAGGGCCTCGGTCTGGTGGAGCTCTCCGTAGGCCGTGGCATCGTGCACCTCGGCGAGATCGATGTCCTCAGGTCCGAGGCCGGCCCGTTCGTATGCAATCCTGCTCAGCCGCTCGCCTATGTCCACGTCGTCAAAGCTCCGCTCGCGGCCCGATCCGAGCACCGAGGCACGTATTCTGACGGCCCGCGTGCCCAAACCGAGACGCTGCACCGTGTCTTCATCGCACAGGATGGCGGACGCGGCCCCGTCGCCGACCGGGGCGCACATGGCGCGTGTGAAGGGCCAGGTAACCATCCGGTCCGCGAGCACCTCCTCCGGGGTCACCGTGAAGGTGTACTGCGCGTTCGGATTCAGGGACGAGTGGAAATGGTTTTTCGACGCGACCGCGGCCAGCTGCTCTATCGTACTGCCGTATTTCTTCATGTGCTGACGCGCGGCAAAACCGTAGACGTCCATGAACGGTGAATGGTCGCCTGCAAACTCCCTGCGGACCTTCTTCATGGTGTCCGTTCCCAGGAGATCGCACAACCGCCGGTATACCTTATACATATCGCGGAGATCGGTCAGCCTCTCCCCGATCTTTTTTCTTTTTTTCTTTCCGCCCGATCGCCCGTGTCCCGCGTACTTGCGGACATGGGCGCGCATCATGTTCTTATCTTCTTCATTCATGGCGTACATCGATATATTCGAAATGATATTCGGGAAATCCTCGATATCCAGATCACCCAGGAAACCCGCGAACACTGCGTACCTGTTCGGGAGGTGGAGCTTTTCTGCGCCGACCGCCATGGTCACGTCGTAGAGTCCGCTCGCCACTCCCATCCAGGCGTGGTGAAATGCGGTGGAACCGCCCGCGCACGCATTCTCCACATTCGTGATCGGTATCCCCTCTATACCGATCGGCCGCAGCGCCACCTGGCCCCTGATCGCGTCCTGGCCCCGTGCATATCCCCAGTTGGAGTTGGAAAACCAGAGGGCCTGTATATCCTGTTTCCCCAGTCCAGCCTCTATCAGGCAGGTGAGCACCGTTTCGGCGGCAAGGTCCTTTATGCTCCTGTCAAGGTACTTGCCGAATTTAATGGTGTGGACCGCAGCAACAAACACATCTCTCATCTCATCATGACTCCTCAATATAAAAATCTGAACTCATATGGTGCTCGAACAACGCCAGGCGGTTGATCTGGTTGGTGCCCTCGTAGATCTGGGTGAGGCGCGAGTCCCGCCAGGCGCGCTCCACACCGTTCGAGTGAATATATCCGTGGTCGCCCATGATCTCCATGGCCTGGTTGCAAACCTTAAAAGCCGTGTCGGAGGCGGTTACTTTGGCCGCGGCGGAGGCGGACTGGTAGCACCTGAATTGCCGGCAGCTCTGCCATATCATCGAGCGGGCCGCCCAGAGGCTGATCATCATATCCGCCAGCTCAACCTGTATCTCCTGGTACTCAATGAGCTTTTTCGGTCCGAGCTTCGTCCTCCGGCAGAATTCCAGGCAGCGTTCGAACGCGCCGCGCCCGTGTCCCAGCGCCATGGCGCCCACCACCGGACGCGAATAGTTGAGTACGTTCCGGTTGTTGGCCCAGCCCGAGCGCAGCTTGCCCACGACGTTTTTCTTCGGCACAAAGACATTGTCGAATATAAGCTCGGACGCATCGGACGCTCGCTGTCCCATTTTCCGCTCGCTCCTTCCAACGGAAAACCCCTTCATCCCCTTTTCCACGAGGAAGCAGGTCCAAGACTCGATCCCCTCCCCTTCAAGCTTTGCGTACACCGTGACCTTGTCAGCCTTGGCGCCGTCCGAGATAAAGCATTTCTGCCCGTGAAGGATATAGCCGCCCATGGCCGGCATGTACTTCGCCGTGGTTACCAGGTTCGCCATGGCGCCTCCCTCGGTCTCCTCAACGTCGGAGCCGGCCCCCGGCTCGGTGATGGCGAATGCCATGCAATCCGGCCTCCCCAGAATGCGCGATTTTATGTAGAAGGGAAAAAAATGCCGGATGATGGTCCTGATGCTCCCGGACAGGAGGAGCGGCACGATTCCCAGGTTGTGCGCCAGGAGAAGGAGCGCCAGACCTCCGCACTCCGTGGCAAATTCCTCTCCCACCACCGCGATCTGCAGTGTGGTCCCCCTGAGAAACGGAAGGGTGCTCGCGCTGCCGATGGGCGGTGTAAACAGAAGGGTCTGAAACCCCTTCCGCGCCGCTGCGCTGAGTATCGGCTTCGGATCATAGTCATGCGGATGCAGGTCCGCTTCCGGAGCAAGGGGACGTATGTATTCCCGCGCGAACTTAAGGGCGCGGCGCCGCCACCTCCTCACCCCGAGCGGAAGGGTCTTCGTATCATGCTCCCACACGCTCATCTCGCGGTTGTCCGCGAGCATGCGCCCGATCAGGTTCATGTTCTTTACGGCGTTCTTCGGATGCAATAGCTCTATCCGTTCCCGGAGGACGTTCTTTGCGTCTGAGTTCATATAGCCGCCTCCTTTTCAACATCGAATATCAACTGCTTGAGATAGAGGGGAGAGCCTGCCGCGGACTTGAGCACCGTCACGTCGCGGAGCCGCTTCTCCATGCCGAAATCCTCCATATAACCGTACCCGCCGAAGGTCTGGAGAGTGTCCGTCACCGCACGCGCACAGAGATCGGTTGCAGCCAATTTCACGGATGCTGCTTTCCCGAGGGTCCGCAGCGAGAAATCATTGCAATCAGACAGTGAAAGAACAACAGACTCCGCAGCGCCGATCGAGGCTTCCGAACCGGCGATCAGCGCCTTGACCGCCGGGTGCTCCTCTATCTGCGCTCCTCCCTGATAGCGCTGGGCCGCATAGATGCGCGCGGCTGCGGCCGCGCCCCTTGCTATGCCGACGGCGATGGCCGCCATGCCAGCCCAGTTCATGCATAACGCCCGGGCCATGAGCGCGAGGGCATTCCCATCGTCTATTCGCGCATCACGGGGCACCTCGACATTACGGAAGTCGACATGGCCTAGGCTGCAGGCACGAAGGCCCGTTCTGACGCCCGCGTCATTGCGCGAGACTCCCGCAGACCGGGACGGGACCAGAAAGCATGCCCACGTCTCGCCAAACCGCACAAACACAACATACGTATCCACGTCATGCATCGAATAGACAAAGGATTTATGTCCGTTTATAAGATATCCATTCGCCGTTTTGTCTGCGGTCACCATAACACGGGCCGGCACGTCCCTGTCCGGCGTCAGGATCGTGCCCAGATACGGCGGAGTGAAGCCCTCCTGCAGGCAGAGGCCGACCCGGACCGGCACCGGCACCGGCACCGGCTCCGCGCCTTTTTGCATGACGAGATTTGACGCAACGCCCTGGGCATGGAGAGACATGGCAACGCCGCCGCAGGTTTCGGCAATGATCGAAAGCAGATGAAGCGACGATTTCATCCCCTCTTCATCAACGGAAGCGCCCCAGATGCCATAGCAATTGCCGGGCATCGACGGTTCAGGCGAGGCGGCAAGACCGATCTTGAACGCGGTTTCAATTTTTTCGGGAAGCAGGGAGAGATTGCCATCAGAATATTCTCCCTCGAACAGAGGCTGGAGCGATTTTTTACAGAACTGCCGGGCAAGATCCCGGTAGCTTTCCATATCTTCTGCGCTGATATGCATATATGTGCCGTTTTTCATATTTAACTCCCCCCACCCCGGTTGTAACGCAGATTAAAAAAACAGTTATTATGCCTGACACGCGATTGAACAGATTTCGAGCCATACCCGTTTGAGCATGAGATACTATACATCCTCTTTAAAAAATACGCTTGTACTCGATTTCGTTAAGTCAGCAGATATTAATGGAGTGTATGTTTTTCCGGGATGGCCCACCTGCGCCATGTCAGCTTCCTGCGCGCTCACTCCCGCATAGATGCTGCGCCTTCAGGGAAACTGTAAAATAAACTTGATTTTCCGGGCGACTAATGCTTGTATACTTTATCCAGAATTTACAGGCGCAGAGACAAATGTCAACCGGCCGTATATACATACTACTGTTCCTGATCCTCATCTCAGGGCTCTCATGCAACCCAGCATCCAATGAGGAAAGGGGATGCATCGGCCTATCGGGTCAATGGAAGCTTATCGCGAAGGATGACCGGACATTCGCCGCCACGGCTTATGACGATTCCCGCGACCGCGCCATTACAATACCCGGCGAATGGAACGATTGTATCCGCGAGACCAGCGACCTTGCGGCCACAATCTGGCTGAGGAAACACGTGATCATTGGAAAAGAATATTCGCGATCCGAGCTCATTCTCGAACTGGGTGGTATCGGCGTTGCTGATGAGACCTACTTTAACGGCGTATTCATCGGCGGCTCCGGATCGGTTCCCGACAACAGGAGCATCACCTACGGCTTCGCCTGGAAAAGCCCCCGCCGTTATGTCATTCCCGGCCCCCTGGTGAAATACGGCGCAGAGAATCTCATAGCGGTGCGGATCTTTTCGCAGGTTTTTACCGGTATAACCGGACATCCGCGCATCATCAAGCGGACCGGATTATTACCGGATGGACCGGCGCGGGCGTACATACCCTTTGCCATAAATGTATTCGCCCTTACCTTCAACTCCATCTTTTTCTTTATCTTTCTGGTCCTGTTTGCCGCGAACAGGACGCGACGCGTGTATCTCTATTTCTCACTGGTCGTACTGTCAGGGGCGGCATTCAATCTCAGCGTCATGAACATGCCGTTCCAGCTAGACGGACTCGTGAGGTTTAAATTTCTCATGTTTTCCTACGTCTCCATCAGCTTTTTCCTGGCGCTGTCAATACAGGAGATCTTCGACATGCGGCCACGCTACGCGGCACCCCTGATGGCCGGCCTTTTCGCGGCCGTCAGCCTTGCGGTACTGGCTGTTCCCTCCACGCGGGCCCTTGTATACTACCTGGGACCGGTATCGGTCACCTCGGTCCTCGCATACCAGACCTACAGCGCGTTTATTTTCGTCAAAGCGGTACTGAACATCCCGCGGAAATACTGGCTGCTTTTCTTCATCGCTCCGGTGATGTTTTCGGTACTCCGTAATACCTACTACCTGTACACCATGCAGTTCTCGATTGTCCAGCTCTCGATTTTCCTGCACGTCCCCGTGATCGTGTTCGTGGTCACGCTCTTTTTCTTCTACGACTATGAATATGAAAAACGGAGCGGCGAGAGCATATACCAGTCGCTGCTGCGGAAATCCCGCAAGCTCCAGCGCGATCTAAAGAAGGCTAAAAAAATCGACGCCAGGCCGGAGCCACATGAGGTGATACACCGGCTCGTCGACTACCTGGACCACAATTTCATTGAAACTTACGACAGGAAGGGTCTTTCGAGAAAATTCGGCCTGAATTCAAACTACATGGTCCAGCTCTTTAAAAAAACCACCGGGGAAACGATATCCAACTACATCAACATGAAGAGAATTGAAAGGGCGAAGGTTCTTTTACGCGAGAGCGATAACAAAATCATCGACATCGCATTCCATATCGGGTTTGAAAACTACACCCATTTTCACAGGCTGTTCAAGCGCGTGACCGGCATGACCCCCAGGGAATACCGCATTTACTCATCGGAATGAACGGCAGTTGCTCTGACCCCTGTTAATAGCGAGGGGGTCAGAGTAAAAAATACAATCAACGGAGCGGCCTATCCTCACGAAGCATCACCGAGGCGAGAGGCCGACGCATTAAGCTTCCTCCCCGGAAAATGAGGGCAGGCCGTAAGACAGTTCACGCAGCGAATGCCGTACTCTTCGAAAAAATTAAGCGTGAAAAGCTCCATGAATCGGGTAAGCTTCGTACTTTTCCGCATCACTGCGCCCAGAAAGCGCATCATGAACCGGGGCGGCATCATAACGTGCTTTATGCAACGGGTCATGCAGGCTGTCTTGTCGATGGTTCCGCCTTTCAACGCTCCCACGGGACAGGCCTGGATACAGAGAGTGCACCCTTCGGGACAGGATTTACCGGCGCCGGCTTGACCGGACCGGACCGCAGGCCACTTCATGGTAGTGAGCACGCCTCCGAAACGCAGCACATTTCCGTATTCCGGATGGATAAACAGCGTGTTTTTTCCGATCCTCCCCAGGCCTGCCGCCTCTGCTGCGTGCTTGAAGCTAATGAGGCCCCGCGGTTCTCCCCGGTAAAATGTCAGCGGGCTATAGGAAGGAACCGGCAGTGAAGCAAATCCCTCACTTTCAAGCATAACCGAAATCTGATTCGCCGATTCGTTCATCAGATTATAATAGCTGGTAAATGCCCTGATGTAAAAAGAGTATCCCGGATCGTTCGCTGAAGAAAAAACGGAAACGGGAAGCGGCTTTGCCAGAAGCAGAACGCTCTTCGCGCCAGGCAGATAATCCATTGGTCTGAAGCCTTCAGGCGCAGTTTGATTGAGTCGTTCGGCATCGGCGGCTGCAAAAACAGGGATATCCCTGCTCTTAATATACCGTTCAATATCAGACATTAGATTTTTTTTCATATCCCCACCCTGTCCATTGATTTCCTGATTTTTACTGACAACCCCTATTTTGTCAATAAGTTGATTACTTTCCGGGTGTCGTGGCCTGAAAAATAGTCTGCAGATGGGCGTTTACTCTGCCACCCCTGTTGTTTTCTACCGATAACTATCGGCAGTAACTTTACTCTGACCCCCTTCCGGGCGTAGTAACCGATAACTATCGGCGCAGGGAGGTGTCAGAGCAAAACTCGAACCGATAACTATCGGACTGACAGATTCAGCCATCCAGCCCTCACAGTATTCGGGTATCCAAGGGGTCAGAGCAAAATCCACAATTTTAAATAAAAATCCTTGCCAATAAAGGGCCTCCTGAAACAATATCCCCATGTTTGACAGCGTAAAAAGCACCATCGAGGGCCTTGCCTGCCAGCGATATATCGCATCAGAAGAGATCGCGACAACCGTATACCTGGCCCTCAAAATGGAAAAACCGATTCTGGTGGAAGGGCCCGCCGGCGTCGGCAAGACCGAACTGGGGAAATGCATCGCCGGTGCCCTGAACATGGATCTCATCCGGCTCCAGTGCTACGAGGGCCTGGACGAATCAAAGGCGCTGTACGAGTGGGAATACGCCAAGCAGCTCCTCTACACCCAGATTTTAAAAGACAAGCTCTCCGCCATCATGAAGCATGAGGACACGATGGCAAAGGCGGTGGAGCGGCTCTCACGGGAAGACGACGTTTTCTTTTCAAACAAATTTCTCCTTCCCCGTCCCATACTGAAAGCGATTTCCGGAAAAAACCGGTCGGTTCTCCTTATCGACGAAATCGATAAATCCGACTCAGAGTTCGAGGCCTTTCTGCTCGAGGTGCTCTCCGATTTTCAGGTGACCATACCGGAGATCGGGACCATACAGGCCGACGTCAAGCCGCTGGTATTTCTCACCTCCAACAACGCGCGGGAAATGTCCGATGCGCTGAAGCGACGCTGCCTGCACCTGTATATAAATTACCCCACCCGTGAGCTTGAAGAACGAATCGTTTCACTCAAGGTGCCCGAATGCGGCGGGAAGCTCCGCTCCGAGATCGTCCAGGCTGTCCATAAGATACGCGAGCTCCAGCTGAAAAAAGAGCCGAGCATCAGCGAGACCCTCGACTGGGCGCGCGCGCTCGTCATACTCGGCATAGACGATCTCACCCGCGATACCGCGATCGAGACCCTGAATTTGATCCTGAAATACGAGAAGGACATCGAGCTCGCCAAACAGAACGCCGCCAACATCTTTCTTCATTAATGAGGAGGCGCGCCGTGGAAACCGTAACCGGCGGATCGGCGATCCAGGACAAACTGTATGAATTCATGGACGTGCTCAGGTACGCCGGCGTCAGCATATCGACCGACGAGGTCCTTTCCATGTTCAACGCAATGCCTCACATCTCCCTGATGGAAAAAACGGTATTCAGGCAGGCGCTGAAGACCACCCTGGTGAAGGATTATACCGACATTCCCGTGTTCGAACGCTGCTTTGACGAGTTTTTCTGCGGCGGTGAGGACGCCCAGGTTGACATCGCCAACGCCTTCAGGGACATGGCCTCGCGGGACACTCTGCGGGAGCGGACGGGCCTGAACCGCGAGGAGACGGACGCCCTGGAAGAGGCGTTCGCCCGTTTCATCGACTCGCTGCCGGAAGAGTTGCTCTTCGAGCGGTCACCGGAAGAGCTCCTCAACCTTTTCCTCGACGAGCTGGAGCAGGCTGAATCCTCCGGCGGCGGCATGGGGCAGATGCTCTTCAATGTACGGAGCCAGTACCGGCAGGCGGCCGGTAGCGGCGCTCCGGGGAGCGACGAGGAATACAATAGAAGGCTTTCGGAGCTCATGAATGCCATTACCGCGCGGGCCGGAAAACGCCTCTCCTCAGAAAAAATCGGGTCAAGGATCAGCACGCGCGAGGACTATCTCCTGCACAAACCGATCTACAAGATCACCCCTGAAGAGATCAGGGAGATGCGCGAGCTCATCAAGAGGTTCGGACAGAAACTGAAAAACAGGATATCCCTGCGTAAAAGGCGGGTCAAGCACGGCCATATTGACATTAAGCGCACCCTGCGCACGAGCCTCCAGTACGGAGGCGTGCCCTTCAAGATATTCCGCAAAGACCGAAAAATGGACCGGCCCCAGCTGGTCGTGATGTGTGATGTATCAGGATCGGTGAACCAGTATTCGCGATTCATGCTGCTGCTCACCTATACCCTCCAGAGCCTTTTCTCAAAGGTGCGGACCTTCGCCTTTATCAGCAATATCGTGGAAATCACCCCCCTCTTCATGGAGATGGATCCGGAGCGCGCGCTCGGATCAATATTCGAAGACACGAATTTCACCTACGGCTGGGGCAGCAACTATGGCAGGACCTTCGATCAGTTCATAAAGGATTACAGCGACTCGCTGACCAGCAAAACGACGGTGCTCATCCTGGGGGACGGCCGGAACAACCACCAGAACCCGGGGATGGAGTCATTCATACGTATCAAAGATCGCTCCCGAAACCTATTCTGGCTCAATCCGGACAGGAAGCACCTCTGGAACTGGAACGACAGCATCGCCTACCTGTACCAGGAACATTGCGACGAGATGAAAGAAGTTAACAATTTTCTTGATCTTTCGGAATTTATCGATAAATTATTTCTTGATTTATAGGGAGCTCTCAGCATTTATATATATAAACCCGTGTAATTTTCTGCTTTACAAAGAGGGCGATATTAATATATAATGGAAAATTCCGGACGGTTGATGTTCCTGAGGAGTATCGCCGTTTTGTCCCCAGGAGGAATTGATGGACATCGAATTCAGAGACCTTGGAGAGCACAAGGTTATCCAGGTCGGCGGCGAAGTTGACCTTTACAACGTGAGCGAGCTGAAAAGGGCGCTGTTCAGCATAACCGACGGCAAGCACCACAGTGTCATTGTCGACATGAGAAACATAAACTACATGGATTCATCCGGGATCGGCGCGCTGGTTGCCGGTCAGAAGAAAATGCGGGCGCATAACGGCAAATTCGCCCTGATGAGCCCCACGGAAGACGTTCTGAACATTCTCAAGCTGGCCACGCTGGACAAATTTTTCAAGATCTACGACACCGAAGACGAAGTTGTCTGACCGCGGGTGAACACGCGGCGCGATCGTCAGAAAAGCCGGCATTGGTGTCGGCTTTTCTGTTTTCCGGGGGATGTCAGTATTATACCACTCGCTTGAGGACCAGCAGGGTCGTATCGTCGTGGGGCGGCTCCTGCCCGCGAAATTTTTCAAGCTCATCCACCATCAGGTCAACGAACTCCTCCGCGTTCAGGTGATGGTTGTCCACTATCAGCATGTTGAGCCGCTGCACCCCGAACTCCTCTCCCTCCTCGCTCCGCATCTCCGTGACGCCGTCAGTGTACAGTATCACCATGTCGCCGGGGTGCAGCTTCACCCTGGCCTGCTTGTATTCAAAATCCTCCTCTATGCCGATCGGGACCCCGTCCAGCTTCGCGATGGTGCAGGAATTCATGGATGCGCGGTAGCAGAAAAGGGGGCCGTGTCCCGCGTTTGAAAAAGCAAGCTCTTCGTTCGCACGGTCGTATATCAGGAAAAACAGGGTAGCGAACTTATCGATAGCCATTTCCGCGTTCATCGCCTCGTTGATTGCGCGAACGACGCTCGCGCAATCAACGTTGGGCCGTGAGATGTATGAGGTAAATACCGTTCTGATCATCACCATGACCAGCGACGCCGGCACGCCCTTGCCCGAAACGTCGCTGATCAGCGCGCATACTCTGTTGTCGTCCATATCAATATAGTCAAAATAATCGCCGCCCACCCCGCGGGCCGCCCTGGTGTATCCCTTTATCTGTATCCCGTCCTTTTCGTAAAAGCGGGTCGGGTTCAGGCCCTCCTGTATTTCCTTGGCCATCTCGATCTGTTCTTCCATGATCCTGGACTCGATCTCCTTTTCCCGCGCCTCCTTGATCTGCGCGGTCATCTGATTGAACTCCCGCGCAAGCTGCCCGAGCTCATCCCTGGTCCTGATTGATATGCGGTAATCCAGGTCTCCCTTGCCGATAATCTCGGCGCCGCGCGACAGCTCCTTAACCGGCCTGATCGTCAGGGTTACCATGATAACCGATCCGACAATGGAAATCAGAAGGAAGACAAGCGATATCGGCACGATGATTTTAACCAGGCTGTTGATTTCGTTCCGTATAACGATATCGGAAAGGCCTATAATCACCGTTCCGATCTTGCGCTTGTCGATCCTGTTCAGGACGGTCTTGGAAAAATCGTATATTCTCCCCCGGGAATCGGCCGGGTCCTTGAGGTTGATCATCTGTATGTCGCCGTTCGCTGCCCGCGCGGCGAGTCCCCGATCGATACCATCATTGACAGGCTGCATGACGTCGCGATTACCGCGTCGATCAAAATACTGTATCACCATGTCCCCCTTGTCGAGTACGAAGGCGTACAGAAGATAATCGATTTTCTTCAGGTCATTGATGGAGGCGAGCAGCGAAAGCTCGTCAACTCCGATGGATTGCTGCGCGGTATTGGCAAGATGGATGGTTTCCCGCTCCACCAGGTCAACGACCTGCATCTTCATAATATCGCTCTCCCGCCATATAAAGAAGAGCGTCATCGACACGATGATCAGCACGACAAGGGAAATAATGGCGAGTGAGAATTTGAACGCAATGCCGAACCGCACGCCGGCGCGCCCCTCCTCGCGATTCTCCTTCTGTTCCTTTTCGCTTTTTTTATTCATTGCCCCTACCGCTGCATGAACGCCAGGACCTTGCGGATGTTGTTCCGAGCCTTGACGTTGCCGGGATCTATGGCCAGGACCTTGCGCCACTCCCCTATGGCCTTGTCGAAATTGTTGTTGGTATAATAGTTTATGCCGTTATAATAGTATTTGTTCACCAGCTCCCGCTGCCTTGCCGTCAGCACCTGCTGCCGCTCGGCCTCAACGCCGCCCAGGCGCAGCTGCGATTCGATTTTGTTGACGATAATGACCGCCTTGATGTTACCCGGGTCTTTCTGCACCACCCAGCGAAACTGCGCAAGGGCCTTCTCGATATTGTTCTTCCCGCCCATCTCGTACAGGTTCATGCCCGCCTGATAGCGGCGCTTAATCTCCGCCCGGTCAGCAGGCGCCACCGTCCGCGCCTCCGCCTCTGCCTCCTGCAAACCCGCGTTCGACTGGGCGATAAGAGTATCTAGCCCGGGATAATTCCTGTCAATTGATTTTATGATATTAAAGGTCCGCAGGGCGTTCCGAAAGTCCTTCTTTTTAAGATACTCCCTGCCCTCGAGCACCCGGTTCGCCACCACGCCCTCACGGTTTTGCGGGTTCATCATAAGATCGCACTTCATGACATATTCCCGGGCAAGCCTGTTTTGCGGAAAAAGCTTCAGGATGCTGTCCCATTTCTTCTTGGACTCGGCATACTGGCCACGGTCGTAGAGGCTTTTCCCCGCGACGGCAAGCGAATTGACAATATCATAATACCGTGAATTCGCATCGACCGTTTCTTCCTCGGCGATTCTCAGGGCGTCCCTGGCGCGCTGCAGATACTCTTTGGCCTGGTTGTTTTTTCTGTCCAGCGACAGGGTCATGACCAGCGCGTCAATGGCTTCCCGGTACTGCCCTCTCGTGTAGGCGATTATTCCCTCCTGAAACTTCTGGTTTATCTGCTGGAGCCTGCGCGCCCGTTCACGCTCCTCGTATTCCCCCTTCAGACGGTCGATGTTCTCAAGGCGCTGTTTAGCATCCCGGTAATCCGCCACCAGAGCCAGGGAGGTCTCGAAGTCCTGTCGCGCCTCGTCGAACCTGTTGTTCGCGAGGTTCGTAATGCCGGAACGATAGGATTCTTCAGCCTGCTGCTGGCGCTTGGCATAGAGCACGTTCTCTTCGACGGCGTCATCGATCTTCTCAATATAGTCCATTGCCTCACGGTGTCGCGGGTCCACGTTAAGAACTTCTTCGAACTCCAGTCTTGCGGCTCCGTAGTCCTTTTTGTTAAAATATTCGACTCCCCGCGCCATGTAGGTCCTGATCTTCTCGAATTTGATCCTGTTTTCAATAGCAAAGTCGCACTTCCGTTTCCCTTCCAGCGCCTCATTGTCCTGGGGCACATAGCGGAGCACCTGTTTCCAGAGATCCCGTGCCTTATCAAAATCAGGGAATTCCAGGGCCATCTCGGTTCGCGCTTCGTTTTTCAGGCGCTCGACCTTCTCCCGCTGCAGACGCGACAATCGCAACCGCTCCTGGACCGCGCGGATCTCCTCATCAAGGATCTTCATCTCCTTCATGGCGTCCTGCATGTCGCTGTCGTTGGGGTCCAGGCGGTAGGCGTAGACGTAGTCATCGACCGCCTTCTTCCCCAGCGCAATCCCCATCTCCAGGTCCTCGTCCTCCTCTTCCTTCAGCTTTTTCCGGGCAATGCGGTAATTGAGGCGCGCCTTCTGGAAAGCCATGTCCTTGCGCTGCTTGATCTCATATACCAGTTCGATCTTCTGCTGTATCTTCTCGTTCTCCGGCTCTATCTCCAGACAGCTGAGCCATAGACCGATGGCGCGATTGTAGTCCCGCTTGTCAAAGAACTCCTGCGCCTCGCGGTCCATCTCCCTGACGGTCGCCGAATAGAGGTTCCCGAAAGCCAGGCAGGCCGCCACCGCAAGGATGATCATGACAATGTATTTCTTGTTTCTCTTCATGGCGCCGCTTCAGCTTTATTTAATGGTTGCTAGTATAAACGTATCCGGTCAATCGAATTACGCACCGGAGCGTTTGTTACAATTTGACTTTCCCACCGCAAAAAAAAATTTTTCTTGAAATTATATCAGCCGCCTCAACAGTAGTATATTCAACAGGCCTCGCAGGGCCTCGCGCGGGTGTAATTCAGTGGTAGAATGCCAGCTTCCCAAGCTGGACGTCGTGGGTTCGAGCCCCATCACCCGCTCATATTTTTTTAACCGCACGCCTGTACAACATTCTCAACCTGAACAGCACCAGCTGGAAATAAAACGATAATCTTGCCCCATACCCCAGCGTCGTTATTACCAGCCCCAGGCCGGCAAAGGTAAGGGTTATCAGCCCGAACCGCCGCGGGAACTTGTCCATGACCCTGCGCGCGTAATTCACCATCGGCGAGCGCTCAGCCGGCAGCATTATGGCAAACCGTGCGGTATAAGGCCTTGTCCAGAGCTGCCGCGCCGTGCCGTTGACGGCCGTTTCGTATTTGCATCGCACCCCGATGTAATACTCGCCGTCCTTCAGATCTTTGACTTCAATCACGGGGACCCTCTGGCTTATGCGATCGGGTACATCCTTCTTTTCATCATCAATATACAGCGAATACCCGAGTATCGATTCCTGTCGGATATTCTTTGCCACGATAAGCGCCCGAAATGACCTTTTATCATAGGCCGTGCGGGGATCAAAGGGCAACTGAATCACCACGAACGGGACCGCCTCCGCTACCTCCGGTCCCGGCAGCCTGTAAGGACGCTTCTGTTTCAGGAAATCCTTTTCAAGCTTTGCGATACGCTTGTAGTAATCCGGGTCCACCACCCGGTCGGGGGGGCCGACTATGAAATCGTACGTTGATACCCTGCTGATCTGATTGGCCCTGTCCACTGCCGCAACACTGAAAAAATAATTCCCTTCTTCAAGCCCGCTGAAGGCCGCGCGGAGGTCCGTGGTAAACGCATCCGGCATCTTTATACTATCTTTCGACAGGGCAAAAAGGAAGCCCTTGACACGCTCCATCTCGTCAATCTTCCAGTTGAACACAGTTTCATCCGCCTGTGCCGGCCTGCCCTGCGGATTCGTGGGTGAGGCGACAACCGGGGCCGGCAGGGGATTGACCGCCAGCCGGATCGGATAGTGTATCGTCCTGCTGAAGTTGCCCGCGCCGTCAACGGCGCGGATATGATAATAGGATATCCCGTCCGTGATGTTCTCGCTGATCTTCTCCGAGGTAACGTTCGGCTTCATGTTCACGACAGTCGGATTGAAGTCGGGAATCGTGTTCCACAACGCCGCATACCCGGCGATTCCTGATTCGTCGCGCGGCCGGGTCCATTCGATCTGGATATACGGCCGCCTGGACCATTTCCCCTCCGGATTGGTGGGTGAATAGACCTCTGGCGGCGCCACATACACGTCCGTCTGCTTGGCCATGACCACATTGCGCTCCTCCCAGAAAACCAGAAGGCGCTTCCCCATGGAAATCACCCACGGGTTGCGCGACGCGAATCGCGCTTCCGACACTTCGACTTCGGGCAGGAAGTTCTTTTCCGCTATGGCGTACTTCCGCGAAAAAATACGCGCTCCCCCTTCCCGGGTGTCGTACCAGAGCACCATGATCTGGCCATTGGTGACGCCGACGCTGGGAGAGTAGCAGTTCGCCATGGTTGTGGAGACCGTCAGGGGCTCCTTGTCCCAGCTCCGCCCGCGGTCAATACCCCTGAGCAGCTTAATGGACCAGTTTCTCTCGTCATTGTTCTGATAGACGACATAGAGGACATCGTTGTGCAGCATCACCGCGGGCGACGCATTGTTGCCGACGCTTGAGGTGATCTGCTTCTTCATGCTCCACGTCCTGCCATAATTGGTCGAATTCATGAAAAACAGCTCGTCGGAAAAATCCTCCTCCTTTCCCTGCCACACCATGAAAAAATACTTGCCGAAGATATATATCGAGGGAAAGAAGGCGCCCCGCATGCTGCCGGACAGGCGTATCAACGACCCGGTTGTCTTGAACGTTTCACCGTCTTCGCTCGTGGCATGGAAGAGATTTATATTTTCCCCTGTGCTTCCGTGGTAAAAGAGATGAAGGACGTTCCTCTCGTCATAGTAGACGCGCGGCAGCATTTCCATGTCTTTTTTAAGCGCAAGCTTTTTCGGCTCGCTCCACGTGGCGCCCATGTCCCTTGAGATGGAATAAAAAATCCTGCTTGTCGATTCGTTTTCAAGATAGGCGTGCCACATGACGGTCACGTGGCCCGCGGGAGAGATGGCCGCATGCGGGTTCAGCGGCGTTTTCGAGGCAGCGGGAGCCACCCTGATCGCCTGCATAAATGTTTGCCCTCCGTTGAAAGAGGGTGATATGAAGATGCCCCGCCGCCCGCCGGGGGCTCCTTCATACACGGCGAAAACCATGTCTCCGCGGGACGCAACCGCCACGTCCCGTGCGACAATGTTAAACGATGAAACCTGGAAGCTTTTTTCCCATCCCACCGGATTTGAGGAAACCCTCGCGTTCTGAAAGACAATGGCGGCAGCGATTGAAAACACCGCGCATACCAGCAGGCCCCAGAGGACCTGCCGGACGAAGGCAAACCTCAAGGAGAGGTTCATCAGGTATGAAATCAGTCGTCTCATATAATCACGAATATCTTGTTTTTGATATTTCTATTTTAATAATCAAGGTATACAAGTACGCATTACACGTCAAGGTATCCCACTTCTATCATCGCCATTTTAAAGAAAAATATTATTCAATAAAGCCCAATTGTATAAAAAATTATCGACCCTCTCCGCAGCACACCGGGCTCCAATACACCGGACAGGGCGTCCTGCTATATTAGACATCAGTTCATCCCCGGAAGTTAAATTTTAATTGCCATCCTGCTCCATTGGCTGTAAAAATGATTTAAAAATGTAACATCGGGCCAATCAGGGACCCATCTATAAGGTTTGGACGGATATGGAGATCCACGACATAATTAAAGCAGACAGCGACCGCCTGTTCATAGTCGATCACGAGTGCTATATCATCTTCACCGGTGAGACGACGGACGACATCAAGCCCTTCATCCGGATAGGCAACTGGATAGATATGCCTGTCGAGCTTATCCCACTTATAGAGAACATCATCGTCACCGACGGCCTTATCGGCAACCCGGCGCACGAGCAGTTTAATATAGACGTCAGAGACCTTCCGGAAAACCGGTATATCGGAAGCCGCGGCATCGTAAAAAAGTTTTTCGATTACCAGAAGATCTTCGGCCTGGACCTTACCAACGCGTCAATCGTCGACATTGAAAAGGACCTTCCCGAGCTTTCAAAGGAAAAGAACATATCCCACAAGGACCAGTTCATCGGCGTGTTCTACCGGGACGGGAATTTCAAGACACTGCTCAACAAAAACACCATCTTCGACCTGAACCTGATAACCGGGAACCCGATCAGCTGGCAGAAGTTCCACGATCTGCTGGCAGCGACCCATGGCGGATCGGACCGGTATGATGGATCGGGTATGGTCGTGATCGGGCATAATCCGATGTTCTATGACAGGGGACGCTTTCACTCATACCTCTTCCCCGGGGACTATATCCGCGACTTTTCCCTTCTGGGAATCGACCCGGGGAAGATCCGGAGCGTTTTTCACCCCTCGCTTAACCTGATCAACATATCGAAACTGCTCAAATGGCTTAACGCCAGCGGCCGGAGCATAACGCTCTTCTGCAACAGCACCGACATCGACCTGTTAAAAAGACTCTTTTCAAACTGCTCCATCCGGAACAGCGAGTTCACCGGAATGGACTTCACGACCGAACCCGGCATCACCGTGACCAACTACCCCGGCACCTACAACCTGAAGGTCCGGTATAACGCTGTCAGGCCGCACGGCCAGCCCCTGAACATCGCCTTCATCAAGGGCCCTGCCGGCGTCCGCGAAATACTCAGGGACAGGCCGGACGCATTGCTCATTACCTATTCCGCCTTTGAAGACGTGCACATGCTCCTCAAGTCAACCGACACGCCCTGCGCCATTATTGACGACGGCAACAGGAACGTGGCAAAGCTTGCCGGCGGCGACAGGATCATCCTCAGCCCGGGGTCCCAGTACGAATTTCGCGCCTTCCATTCCATTGAGGAGATGGTTTCCCTGTCCGGGCTCGAAAACAGCGTCATCGAGCGCATCACCGGAGACACGGCCTCAATCGCGTCAGAATTCTCCGCCGGGTCGATTGATACCGCGGACCCCGACCGTATCCGGCAGCTCTGCAACCTGCTCTCCCTGGTCAGGATGTATATCAACAACACCGGCGACCGTGACCTCTCGGCCCGGCTCAGAAGCCTCGCCGGGACAATGTCCCTCATGGCGGCACGGTGCAGGAACGCGCATGATCCTTCCCGGTCAATCGTGGTCCTCGCCCTTTACAACGGCGCGCTCTACCCCCTTGTCGTCGGAACCGGTTCAAGCGCATCAGTAGAGCTCTTTGACGTCATTGGCAGAGACCGGGAAATCACCGGCTTCCCAGAAAATCCGGTAATGGGGGAATACTACGCGCGCATCGTTTCAGACCGCGAGCGGCTGGGGCACCTGATTGACATATACACTCGGTCGGAGAAATACAATCAGCGCAACGCGCCCCACCTGCACCAGTTGAAAGAGGCCATCAGCAGAAGGAAGCAGGAGTACGGAGAGGAATCGCTGAGCCTGGAACGCTCATGGGAGCGGTCGATCGCCTCCGCAGCGGAAGCATCCGCCGACGCCACGCAGATCGCCGCAGGGTCATCCGCCGGAGAGCGGGAACCGGGCGTTTCCGCAGCGGAGCCCCGGCCCGCCGCGCAGGAAACCGCCCCTGCCGGACCGCGCAACTGGGCCGCGCAGACGGCGCGAAAAACAGTGGCGGACCGCGTGCGTTCCCTGCCGAGGGCGGCGAAGATAGGGGCGTCCGCCGGCGTACTGCTCTGCATCGCCGCGTTAATTGCTCTTGTCATTATGATGGCCGGCCAGCAGACGGGAAAGCGTCTCATCGGAGGCGATGAGGGCCCCGTCGTGCACAGCCGCGATCTCGACGAGCGATACCGCCATGTCGAAAAGCAGATGAGCGTCCGGATAAGCGACAGCGACATCTACCGGTACGCCAACGAGGTTGCGATTAAGAACGGCTACAACAGGATCGCCCCGTCCAGGATACGCGAGCGGAACCCGGACTGGATATTCCCCGAAAACGTATTTATCATGCTCGACGGCCAGCGCGTCGTGATAAGCGAGGGCGACACCCTCTGGAACCTCGCAAAGAACAAGCTCATTGAATCGGCCATAGCGTTCGACGATATCATGAAAAGGGCCGAGACGGCCGGTCCAGAAGAAAAGCGGCGACTTCTTGAGAAGGCGCGCCGCCACGCACACATCGCCGAGCAGCGGGAGACGCTCAACAGGATGATAAAAACCGGGCCGGCGCCGGCCAGGGGGCCGATACGCGATGATCATTGATAAAAGCAAATATTATTACGTCGAACCGGTCGAGATCGAGGTCTATCTGAAGAAGGCGGGCAAAGTGCGCACCGTGATCAAGGACCTCCACGTGGAACTCATACCGGTGGAACCCGGAAACGAGAAAAGCAGGGAAATATTCGAAACATTTATAATGAAGGATGAGCCGATCGACCTCATGGAAGTACAGAACCTGTACCCTGAATATATTCGGCTGATCTACGACTCCTACTACCAGAATATGGAGCTGTTTGAAAAGCTTTCAATGCACTTTAAAGCCGGGCTGACGGGAAGCATCGACTCCTGGCGGATGGCGCTTTATTTCACTGAGCTCCTGATGAAATACGAGCCCACGGTGGCGTCGAAGATCATCGGCGACTTCCAGACGCACAATCTCAACTACCTGATAATAAAGCTGAATCTCCTGAAAGAACCGTTCCTGCTGGAAGATTCAACGGTCGCCTACCTGATAAAGCGGCGCAACAGCGCGTACAAGGACCAGCCGCGGGACAAGGAATTCGACAAGCTCGTTGAATTGTGGGAATACAACGTAAAAGAAAAATTCTTCTGATCTGCTGAACGATGGACCGCGTCCGGCGCCCGCGAAGTCAGTTGAAGAGCCAGTAGAGGATATCAAGGAAAATAAGCACCGAAAAAAGAACCGAGAATGCCACGATGGCCGTATACACTATTTTTCCGCGCATGACCGGCCTCAGTCCCCCCGCACCACGTCAGCAACAACCATTTCGCCCTTTCTCTCGACGATGATGGTCACCTTCGAACCGGCCGGTCCCAGGAGGAGATTGTTGTAAATATAATCATACTCGAGACCATCCAGTTCCTTGCCGTTGATCTGCACGATCCGGTCATCCGGACGGAGGCCCGCGCGATAGGCGGGGCTACCTTCATACACGCCGGTTATTATGTAGGGCGCATCCCCGCCCACCCGCTCCTGCCCCACCGGGACAACAATGCCGAGAAGGCCCCGTGAGCCAGGCTTCCCGCATGCCACGAGGGCGGACAGCAGCAGCGTGATGCAGAAAAATACTATTGTCCGCGACGATTTTTGATTCATTCTTCACACCCTGTAAACGGCATGTTTGTTGCCGGCGCGACTGGATAAGCGCGCACGGATGTCATTGGGAGGCGTTCTAAGGATATTTGCAACAATTTTTCAACTGCCCGCGCGGGATAATTCCCGAGGAATTCTCCCGGGGAACGCGTCGGTCGCTCCCCGGTCCGTTTATTCGTTCTTCTTTTCCGGCGCCTGGCCCTGTTCAGCGCCGTCATCCGGTTCGGCCTTATCCTCGGGTATATCGTCTTCGACCGTGACCGTGTCGAGGATCCCGTCGAGCGCTGAATTCTTCGCATATCGGGAATAGTTGTCGGCGAGGTGCAGCTTGAACCTGTCGTAATCGGCCTTGCCCAGCCGGTGCCTGTCGGTTTCAGATGATCCGCCTTCGGCCTCTCCGAGGACATCAAAGGTTGCGAGGATGAGCTTGAAATTGAAGTCGTCGATATACTTGCGCATTATATCTTCCGCCATGTCGAAATCGCCGTTCACAAGATAGCGCGCGGTCTTTGTTTCGTTCCTGAAGCGGACCCTGCTCTCGACCCTCGACTCATAGGTATGGGCATCATAGCCCTGCGCGGAATATTTTCCGCTGTCCGTGTCTTCCTGCCCCTTCCTCCTGGCCTTCTCGTCCTCCCTGAAGCTGTCGTAGTTTTTGTCAATCTCGTTGATGAAGTCCTGGTCGCCGAGATCCACAAACCTCGACATGTAGCGGTTGTTCATGTCGCGCTCGGACTTGCAGAGCTGGTTATAGATTTTTCTCTTGACCTCCAGCGTCTGGCTCTCAAACAGCGCAAGGAAGGCGTATCGCTTTGCGCGCCGCGCCATCTTGATGGCGTCCACATATTTATACAGCTTGTACGAATACAGCTTGGGGTTCGAGGAGTCGCCCACGGTGTAATGCACCCAGGACACGGTACGGTCACGGTAGCCGAGCGTCAGGTAGAGGCGCGCACGGGGGTTCTTGGAACGAATGATGCCGGGAGCGAGCCGGTCCAGTATCTGCTTGGAATCCTCGAGGTAGTAATTCTTGACCAGGTCGCGATACAGCTTCTCCATGTCACCCTGGGAGGAATAGACGCGCTTGTAGGCCCGCCGGTAATCAGACTGGAGATAGGCAACATCCGCGTTAAAATGCTTCTCATATACCTTCCTGAGGTTCTCCCTCTTATCTTCCGCGAAGTTGGAAACGCCGACATTCACAAACTCCACAAAGCGCCTGTTCTCCTTCAGTATCCTCTCCGTGGTTGTCTGGTCGGAAAAAGGAAAGGCGGCGATAGCGACGAACAATAGCGTAACGGAAATCAGCGCCGTGCGTGTTCTATTTCCTCTTCTCATAATGGCGGTTCCCCTGCAGATAAAGTAACGAGCATATACCGATCGGACCACGCGGTTCCGGAAAGTATCCATGATGGTATTCTCTACATTATATATCGTAAACATCGGGAATAAACCAAATATTTTTATTTTTTATGCATACAAATAATAAAAAATACCCAGTTTTAACACCTTCACAAGAAATCGAGTATTCATGACCGAACAGCGGTCGTATTATCCGCACCCATTCCGATTTTTATATTGACACATATACGATTTTAACTACAATTAGCATCAATCTATACGTCCATTTCTCTATTAATATTATAAAACGGATAATCGCATGAACCAGGACCCGATGGACTTCCAGGACATAAAAGACAATATCATGATTGTCAAGGGGCGATTCAAGGCCGGATCACTCAACCTGTACGGACAGTTCATTCTTATATTCAAAGACAAAAATTCGTTCGAGTCATTCAATGCGGTGGTATCCACCTATTCAGACCTGTACAACACTGAGCCCCACGAGGAATGGACAAAATATCGCGAATTTATCGCCAACATCAAATGGAAAGGAAACTACAACGCGAACATGACCGCCTCCATCATGGAGCATCTCAAGAAGTTCTCCGAGGAGATGAATTCAATATCAATTCTATACGACCATGTATGCGATTACGACTACAACGCAATGGACCTGATTCTCTCCGATCTCATCAACAGGATCATCCATGATAAAAACCTTGTTATCGAAAGCGCCATACAGGAAATAACGCCGGAAGAATTCCGCGCAACCCTGTCCGGCAGCGAGCAGGGGCAGGGAGAAGACATCGCGATCCCTTCGGCAACCGACGGTTTTTCAGTGGAGGACGACGCCGTCATCCTTCCTATCAAGCCGATCGTCGCGCCGGTGAAGGGCAAGCCAATCTACGAACTGCGCGTGGGCGACAGGCTTCTTGTCTATATTCAGCCGCAGTCGGACCGCGCGAACTACTTCATCGACCTGCTTAACCTTCGGGACGGCAAGGAGATAAAACCGACTGCCGGAGAGGTTATCGACATCAAGGCCGGTTCGGGGAAAAACAACCCCACCGACATTCTGGCCCTGATATCCCCCGGCATTTACGGCAAGTTCACCGAGACTGAAAAGCAGGTCAAGCTGAAGCTGTATAACCCCGATACCGACGGCCCGCTCAAGATAAAAACCGTGGGAGGGGCGGACGCATCCGCCGAAGCCAACCGTCCCACGTTTTCGAAAGGCACCATCGTCATGCTCGCGCTCTTCATGACGATCCTGATCCTTTTCATCATACTTATATTTTTAAGCTGGTAAACAGGGCGCCAATCCGGCAGTGCGCCAGGCCGAGCGTTCACCAGCGGCGAGACAAGCACGGGATAAATATCTCCAGACAGGAGTAATTTTTAAATGGACACCGATCAAAACAGGGAATATGTCTTAAAGCTCGCGCATGATAATAACGTCAAGTTCATCCGGCTCTGGTTCACCGATATACTCGGCTTCCTGAAAAGCTTTGCGATAACGATCGACGAGCTGGAGGACGCAATCACGGAGGGCGTCCGGTTTGACGGATCGACACTGCAGGGCTTTATCCGCGCGGACGAGCGCGAAATGATAGCCCTCCCCGACATGTCGACCTTCAAGATCCTTCCCTGGCGTCCAAAGGAGGATTCCGTCGCCCGCGTGATCTGCGACATACACCAGATCGACATGCTCCCCTACGAGGGGGACTCCCGCTATATCCTCAAACAGAATTTAAAGAAGGCCGCCGGCCGCGGCCTGACATTTTATACCGGGCCGGAGATAGAATTTTTCTTTTTCAAGAACTCGGGGCAGCCGGAGACGCTCGACCGGGGGGGATATTTCGACCTGACGCCGCTCGACGTGGCAACGGATTACCGCCGCGAGGCGGTGCTGACCCTTGAAAAGATGGGGATCGACGTAATATCATCCCACCACGAAGGCTCCCACAGCCAGCACGAGATCGACCTCCGTCACGAGGACGCGCTCACGACCGCAGACAACATCATGACGTTCAGGCTCATCGTCAAGGAAACGGCGCTCCTCAACAATATATACGCTTCGTTCATGCCCAAACCGCTCTCTCACCAGAACGGATCAGGCCTGCACCTGCACCTGTCGCTCTTCAAGAACGACAAGAACATCTTTTTCGACAAAAACAATCCGACCTTTCTGTCCAGGACCGCCGAGCATTTCATAGCAGGCCTCCTCAGGCACTGCAACGAGTTTTTCGTCCTGACCAACCAGTGGATCAACTCGTACAAGAGGCTCCACCAGGATTTCGAATCGCCCACGCACGCGACCTGGAGCTACACCAGCCACGACGCGCTGGTGCGCGTGCCCCAGTGCAGGCCCGACAAGCCGAACGCCATGCGCATCGAGATGCAGAACCCCGATCCGGCGTGCAATCCCTACCTGGTATTCTCGGCAATCCTGGCGGCCGGCCTGAAGGGCATTGACGAGAAATACAGGCTCGACGAACCGCTCGAAGACGGCATGAAGAATGACGCGGCAGACTACCAGCGTCTCCCGGCGCATCTCCACGACGCCCTTTCATACTTTGAAAAAAGCGACCTGATGAAGGATACGCTCGGCGACCTGCTCTTCAACAAGATCATTGCGAACAAAAAGCTTGAGCTGGACAGGTATAACCGGTATATAACCGATTACGAGATTCAGGAATACCTGCCGATACTGTAACGACCTCTCCGCGATGAAAAAGCAGAAATTCAATATCGCCCTGATCGGATGCGGCCGGATCGGATTTCTCCTGGAAAACGACCCTCTTCGGTACAAGCCCTGCACACACGCCGGCGGCGCGGCCGCGGCTGGACTTACCATAACCCACGCCTGTGACATCAACTCCGGACGCCTCGCCCGGTTCGGGGAGAAAGCGGGAATCCCGAAAGAGAACATGCATGAAGATTACCGCGCCCTCCTGGCCGCGGCCCGGAACGACATGGTCATCATCGCCACCTGGACCGAAAGCCATGAGCGGATCGCGGTCGAGGCCGCGCGCCGCGGCGCGTCCGTGATCGTGCTGGAGAAGCCGATGGCGTCAACCATTGCCGGGTGCAGAGCCATACAGGAAGCATGCCGGCGCCGCGGAACCGCCGTCATCGTCAACCACGAGCGTCGGTACGACGGCAGGTATCGCAGGGTCAGGGAAATGATCGCGCGCGGCAGGATCGGCCGCGTTATGACGGTGCACGCCTCGGTCCTCACCGGAGGCTATGCCGGCCCGTCCGATCCCGGCGAGGGGGGCGGCCCGCTCCTTCATGACGGCACCCACCTGGTCGATATTATCCGCTATCTATTTGGAGAGATCAGATCGGTTGAAGGCGAATTCACGCGCGCCGGGAGGACGCAGGGTTTCGAGGACCGCGCGTGCGCCTGGCTGAGGACGGAGAGCGGCGCGGACATCTTCCTGGAAGCGGGGGGCGGCCGGAACTATTTCCTCTTTGAGCTGGAAATCTCCGGCACCCGCGGGAAAATCGTGATTGGCAACGGGTATGAATCGCTTCACCTGAGCAGAAAATCCCGCTTCTATAGCGGTTTCCGGGATCTCGCGGAAGTTCCGTTCCCGTCCTACGCAAAAAACAACTGCTTCCATCAGCTGTATCGCGAGGCGGGAAAAGCGGCCGGCGGTCGAGCGCCGGCCGTTTCAACCGCGCTGGACGGCTGCCGCGCAATCGAGGCCATTCACGCAATCTACCTCTCATCATCGCTGGGCGGGAAGAGTATATCCCTGCCCCCCGATCCCGGAGCGATCGACCTGAAAAAAATATTCAACCTGAAGTAAAAAACATTTTGACACGCCGCAAATCGCCTGCAAGACTCTCGGCATGAGAGAACCCATCGCAGTTATCAGACCTCCCCTTGTAGATAATTTCACCAGGATAATCCAGAGCCTCGCAAGCCGGGGCAGGGCCGTGTATCACCAGTACCTGGTCGACCCGCTTTCGCGCTGGTCCCCCTCGGTTCCGGCTGAATCTATTGAAAGGCTTATGACCCTCCTCGATCAGGCTAAGGCGAATAAGAACAGGAAGCTTCCGCTCCTGTACAAGATGGCGATCATCAAATCGGTCGCGCCCGACCAGTTCGATCTGTCACTGCCGGGAAACATTTCCCTGAATTTCCTTAAATCGATGAAGGAGGATCCGCGCATATCGTCATCAGACGAGGCGCTTCAATTCGTCAACATCCTGAAGGAACCGTTCAAGGAGTATTCGGACGGGGAATTCGTCCGCATGAACAGGAAATTCGAGGAAGAGATATCCGGCGCCGGAGAGATCGAAGTAGAGAAGCTCATCAAGGCGCACGAAGGAGAGGACGCCGAAGCGGCCAGGGCCGACGCGCAGTCGCGCCAGGCCCTCGAGGGCATCCGCGACATGAGGCGGTCGGCCAGCCTTCCCGACATCAAGCGCGCGGTCATCGTTTATCTTCTGAAGTATTCCGACCCGCAGGCGCCGAACCGCCACCTGTCCGTGTATGACGTCGTTGCGCCCCTCGAGCTCAAGAACAAGACCTTCATGAAAGAGGCCATGGATTCCGCCGCCGTCATCATATACCATGAAATTCTTAAAGCCATCAAGGTCAACAATCTCATTCAGGCCGTAAAGTACATCGCGAAATACGCCGTTCTCTTCCGGGGAAACCCGGAAACGCCGAATTACCACGAGGTGGATTCTTTCGAGAAAAAGTTTTTCCACATCATCGATGAACGAAATCTGTGGGACAGGCTATAACGCCAGCATGGAAACCAGGATTGAACAGCACGGCATGGAGATTGCAGTTGTACGGCTTGTCGGGAAATTCACCATTGAGGATGTGAACGACTTCAAGGCGCTTACCGCGCCCCTGGCACAGGCGCCGGTGAGAAACATACTTGTCAGCTGCAGGGACCTGAAATTCATAGACTCGTCGGCAATAGGCGCCCTTATACTCCTGACGAATAAGGTAAAAAAGCAGAACATAGGCCTTATCCTGTACGATGTCGACAGGGAGATCGCGAACGTATTCAAGGTCGCCTACCTGGAAAAATTCTTCCGCATGGCGAAATCCGAAGACCTCGCCATATCATTCCCCGGCATACCTCTCTAGCCCGCAAACCGGCATCTAGACGAAGCCGCCCTCCGCGAGCTTGCGCAGCAGTCCGCCTTCGTCGCCGGCACCGCTTCCGGTCCTTCCGGGACCGATCATCCGCTCAACATACTTCGCTAGAATGTCCGGCTCTATGTTCACCTCGTCGCCTGTTTTCCACCCGGCCGCGATGGTTTGCTTCACCGTCTCGGGGATGAGATACAGGCTGAACCCGGCGCTGTCGCACGACACGACCGTAAGGGAAATCCCGTCGACCGCGACCGAACCCTTTTCCACGATATATTTCAGAATGTCCCGCCCCGCGGCCACGCGCACGCGCATCCCCATCGGGTCGTTTTCAATCCGCTCTATCCTTCCGCGGCCGTCAACGTGACCCTGTACAAAATGACCGCCGAATCGCGATGCCGGTGTCATGGCCCGCTCCAGGTTCACCGGCCGTCCCGCATTTAGCGAGCCAAGTGTCGTGAGAGACGCGGTGACCGGTGATGCGAACACGGTAAATGATCCGCGGTCCGCGGCCGTCACTGTCTGGCAGGCGCCATTGATGCAGATTGAATCGCCGGTCCTGACCCCTTCCAGCACCCGCTCGCACCCGATCGTGATAGTGATTCCACCGCCCGTTCTGGCGACGCCCCGCACCGTTCCGATCTCCTCAATCAATCCCGTGAACATCCCGCCCCTCCTTACATCGTCTCGAAATGATACTGTTCCCGGTATCCCGTATATACGATATCCTCTTTCAGCGGCATTACCGAAACGTCCTTCAGCGCCATGGCATCCGCTATAGCATCGACCCCGCTTCCCGCAAGAGGCGGCAGGCCATTGCCCGCGATCTTCGGCGCGATCACGTATATAAACTGGTCGATCTCGCCGGCGTCGAGGAACGACCCGGCAAGCCGCCCTCCTCCCTCCAGCATGGCAAACATGATGCCACGCCGCGCCAGCTCTTCGGAAATTGCGCGCGCCTCTTCGTCAGGGGAGACCGTATCGATCCGGTGCAGGTTGATCCCTCCGATTGCGCGCGCGAGCGGCCGGTGTTCCCGCACGAGGCGGTCAACAATCTCACTGCGCTCAAAAAACAGGTAGTTGCCGTCCGCCATGACGTTGCTCGTCATGTCAATGTCGCCGGGAAGGCCGACCACCACCCGGAGCGGGTCGTGCAACGCAGTCATGTCGCCGGAAGCGAGCAATTTCAAGAAAAAATTCTCCCTTCCGATCATTTTCGGAGCAGTCTCCCTGAAAAAGCGGGACACTTCATCGCCAAAGGAAGAGAGGCGCACGTTCAGCGCGGGATTGTCGCGCGCGAAGGTGTTTTTCCCGATCATGACGGCATCCACCTTCGCCCTGAGCCGATGCGCCAGGCAGCGTGAGTATTCCGAGGATATCCAGCGTGAATCTCCTGTCTTCGTCGCGATCCTGCCGTCAAGCGTAACCGCGCTCTTGCTCACAATAAAGGGCCGGTGGCGAAGGATGTACTTTTTAAAGGGGCGAATCAGCTCGATCGCGTACTCCGCCATCTCCTCCATCAGCACAACATCGATGCCGGCCCGCGAAAGATCGGCGATCCCCCTCCCGGAGACAATCGGGTTCGGATCCAGGGCGGGAACAAACACGCGGGCTATTCCGGCGCGCTTTATGGCTTCCGTGCAGGGAGGCGTCCTGCCGTAATGGCTGCACGGCTCGAGTGAAACATACATGTCGGCGCCCGCGCATTCCCCTCCCGCGCGGGAGAGCGCGACCACCTCGGCATGGTCCGAGCCGCAGGGACCGGTGCCGCCGGTCGCGACAACCGACCCGTTCCTGACGATCACCGCCCCCACCGGGGGGTTCGGGGATGTCGCTCCCATTCGGTCGAAGGCGATCTTCAGCGCCGCTTCCATATGTTTCGCGTGCATTATTCCTTCCCCAGTCCGTGCCGTATCAGCATCTCGTCCCTGTCCCTGTCAAGGTGCAATGCGCCGGCGAGCGAGCCGGTCGTCTCCTCCGATTGACGCGTATTGAAACGCCGGGCCGCGATATATCCCCCGGCGACGCTTCCCGCATAAAACAAACAGCCTATGGTCCCGGTCGCGTATCCGATGATTTCGTTGCCCGTCCGGAAGGCAAAATAGGTCATGATGACGTCAACCGCGATGAGCAGAAACGCAAAGATGCCGGTGCCGTAGTCACCGGAATAGACGTACCCCATTCCGGGCATGAGGCCGAGGACCGCAGCGAGCCACGGCTTTTTTTCGCGTGAAATCCCGGCGCGGGCCCGGTCAACCAGCTCCCGATACGCGGAAAAATCCGCGGGAACGCCGGCATCGATCAGCACGTCGGCGTCGGCGTAGCGCCGCTCCATCAGGTAGAGATACAGCCTCCTCTTTTTAAGGCAGAGATCCAGAAACGGTTCGACGCCGACCGGCCATGCAGCGAGCTCCGCTTCAAGACGCGGCAGGTCCGAAAGCGCTATCGCCGCGTCGCACCTGAACAGAGAATCGGCAGCACCCGCAAGGGGTCCTGCTGCGACCGGATTTGATCCGAGTATGGCCGCGAATCGCATCCCCTTGAAGAGTAGATAACGTCCGGTCACATGGAACGCGACAGGCGCACAATATTCAGGATAATAGGATTGAAGCCGCTTGAGCTCGAGTAGCGCCCGGTAATTCTGGTTCCGGGCGATAAGGTAACGGGTAAACGAGAGGATACGCTCAGGGCCGTAGTCCCCGGCGGCGGCCGGTGCGGGAACGGCAAGGGTGATAAAGATTATTGCCGTCACTACTCGCTTCACGCGCGTTCCCTTGTTGCATCTCCGGTGCGGCCGGCCTAACGGGACCGCAACCGTGCCATCAGTTTCTCCCAGGATATCACGACCGGTGACGCGATATAGACCGTCGAATAGATGCCGACCATCATGCCGAACAGCATGACGAGGGCAAAATCCGTAATCCCCTCTCCGCCCAGAAGGTACAGGGCAAAGACGGTAATCAACGTCAGGAACGAGGTGAGGATGGTCCGTGACATGGTCAGGGTGATCGATTTATTGACGATATCCACAAACGACATTTTCGTCTGTATCTGGGTGCTCTCCCGAATACGGTCGAAAATAACGATGGTATCATTGACCGAATAGCCGAATATCGTCAGGAGGGCGGCCACCACCGGAATATTCACTTCAACGCCGGCGATGCTGCAAAACGCGATGGAGAGAACGACGTCATGGAGAACGGCGACCATTGCCCCTACCGAATACCTGAATTCAAACCGGAACGCAAGGTATATCGTCATCAGTATAATTGCAACGGTGATAAGCTTAAACGCTGACTTTCTCAGGAAGGCGCCGACTGCCGGACCGACATTTTCAACGCCCATGATCTCAACCTTTTTAAAATAGCGGTTCAGCACTGACTTGATCTTTTCCGACTCATCGACCGCCGGTTTATACACGACATATCCCGCCTGCGTCGCATAATCAGTCCTGATAACGGCGGCATCCAGGCCTTTCAGCGCCTCCCGCACGCCGGCCTCGTCAATCTGCCCTCCGAACAGCGCGAGGATCGAAACTCCGTCGGGGAAATAGACTTCATCGATGATGCTTTTAATCGCGCTCCTGATTCCATCGACGTTGTACGCGGATTTCTTTTTATCCGCGGATTCCTTCTTGTAGATCATGTATTCGTTTACGCCGGTGGCCGGAATCCTGCGCATTGCCGCGTCCCATTTCTCGAGACGGGCGGTTATCTTCGTCTCGTCGCCGGGATTCTGCAGCGTAAATACGAGCGGCTCGTCGTCCACCAACGAAACGTTCGGATATTTGGCCCTGATCGCCTTTTCGATTGTCTCTTTTGAAAATTCCGCGGACTTTTCGTCCAGCTTGGTCGAAACGATGTATTCGTTTATATCAGGCTCGCCGATCTGCTGTACCAGCGGGTTATACGCATCAAGGGCCTTCCGAATCTGGGCCTCGTCAACGCCCTTTTCAAACCGCGCTATGATCTTCTGGCCGCCCACGAAGTCGACCCCCATCCGCAGGCCCCCCTTGAAGATGATCCCCGCCACGATAAAAACGACGAACATCCCGATGGAGAGCGCATAGGCGAAATATCTATAATTTAAAAATGGAATTATCCGATCTTCTTTCAACCCGAGCCCCCTTAAATGCTGAGCTTCTTAATCTTTTTATTCAGCGATATGAGTTCATATACGAAACGCGTGATATACAGCGCCACGAACATACTGGAAATGAGACCGATGGTCAGAGTCACGGCGAAGCCCTTGATGGGTCCGGTACCGAACTGCGCCAGGACAAACGCCGAAATCAGGGTCGTGAGGTTCGAGTCAAAGATGGCCCAGAATGCCCTCTCGAAACCGAGGCTGACCGCCATTCTGACCGATTTTCCCGCATGAATTTCTTCCTTCATCCGCTCGTATATAAGAACGTTCGCGTCAACCGCCATACCAACGGTCAGGATGATACCGGCGATGCCGGGAAGGGTCAGAGTGAAACCGAGCCAGGAAAGAAGGGCCATCTGGAAAATCATGTTCAGGACAAGGCCGATGGCCGCGATAATGCCGGCCAGCTTGTAATAAAGGACCATAAAGATCATGACGGCCGTCAGCCCGAGGAGCGCCGCCTTGATTCCGGATTCAATTGAATCCTGCCCCAGGGACGGTCCGACGGTCCGCTCTTCTATGATTTTCAGATCGACCGGAAGTGCTCCCTCCTTGATGATGCGGGTAAGGGTGGTGACTTCTTCGTGAGTAAAATTGCCGTTGATCATCGCCTGGCCGCTGGTTATCTGCACATTGAGCCGCGGCGCGCTACGCACCTTGTCGTCAATGACGATGGCCAGCTTTTTACCCCAGTTCTTTTTCGCGGTCACGTCGGCGAACTTCGTCGCGCCGTCGGCAGTGGTGGTAAAATGCACCGCGAGTCCGCCGTATTCATCCTGCCCGATCCACGCCTTGTTTATGTCGACACCGGCGATCGCGACCTCCCGCATCAGGACGATAGGATATTGCGCGGCAATTTTTTTCGTGTCCTTTATGCGCTCCCAGTAATACAGGACCTCGCGGTCTGCGGGAAGATTGATGCCCCGGGTGATATCGGCCTGGAGGGCGTCGAGCCTGTCGGACTCTTCGGGCAACGTTTTCTGTAAATAGTTCTTCTGCAGCCACTCCCCGGCTCTCTTCGTATATTCGTCATCCACCAGGCGGTATTCGACCTGGCCCGTGGTTCCGATGGCCTTCTTGACCGCCTTCGGATCCTTAACGCCGGGGAGCTGGATCTCGATAGCGTCGGTACCGCGTGGACGGATCGACGGTTCGGCCACGCCGAATTTATCGATCCGGTTACGAATCAGCTCCAGTGCCTGCTGTGTGAGCTCGTTTTTTTCCTTATCTGTAAGCTTCTTCCGCTCGAGGGATTTCTTCTCTATCCTGTCGAAGTCCGCCTGAAGCACCAGGTGCATACCGCCCTGGAGGTCAAGCCCCAGGTTGATCTTCTTTGCCATGACCGCTTCCTCGGCCCAGTGCTTTTCTATCTCGGCGTTCCTCACCCCGGGAAAAGTCCGCACATCGTTCATGACCGCATCGGTGATGCTCCTGCCGGAACCGGTCACAAGAAGGATGTCCCCGTCCTGCTTGATCACATAAGTGGGAGCAGGGAATTTCCTTTTCAACGCCGCGATTTGCTCCGCTGTTGTCTCTCTGTCTATGACAACGCGCATCGTTTTCTCGCCGATCGTCGGCAAAATCAGCACGATCGCAAAGGCGATTACGAACAGGATAAATACAAGTTTATACACCATTCCCCTGGTCATGCAAGTCCCCTGAATCTGATTATCGTTTCGTTATGGTTCTGACGGTGCTGCGCCGCATCTTTTTTTTCGATCTCGTCCTGGAATAGATGGCGAAGAGGATAAAAATGAATATGACAATACCCCACCCGGCAATGGTCCTCGTTTTCTTTCCAAAAATGCCTTCGCTCTTATCCTGTTCTTTTACATCTTCGGAGATCTTTTCGTCCGGCACCTTCACCAGATCTTCATCCGGCTCATCTTTCTTTATGGTGATGCCCGGGATGCGATTGTACTGTATCATTTCATGATCAATCATGAGCAGGCCGTCGTCGCCGTTATCACGCCCCTCTTCCGCCGAACTGTCGGCAACCGGTTCACTTTTCTTTTCCGGCTCCCTGCGGACCTCCTGTTTCCTGCGCTCGACCGCCTTCACGGGCTTTTGCACGGTCTCCCCGGTCACCTCCGTATCGCCGTCAGGCTCGATGGAGGGCTGGACATCGGCGCTCTCGGGAGCCGGCCCGCTCTTTTCGATCGCTGGCGCGTCGCCCGTTCCCGACACGCCTCCCTCCTGGGCAGCAACGCCAGAATACAGGCAGAACGGCAGCAGGATGACCAGCAGTAGATACGGTAGGGTTTTTTTCATAATAAAATTTACTGCTTCATTATTTGGCTTTGTTCTGTATCGCGCTCTTTGAAAATTCAATCTTTGTATTTCCTGAAACTTTCAGGACGACAATGTCTCCGTCCTTGAAGCTGTCGATAACGCCATACATGCCGCCCGCGGTCACGACCTTGTCGCCTTTTTGCAGGGCATTGATCATTTCGATTCGCTCTTTCTCTTTCTTCTTTTGCGGACGTATCAACAGAAAATAAAAGATCACTATTGTCGCGATCATGAGTATCATGAAGCTGTAGTTTCCCAGGGCGCCTTGCAGTCCCTGGGCGCCGGCCGGAGCGCCTTCCTCGGCCGCATACGCAATTGTGGTTAATAGTAACACGAACGTGCCTCCCTAAAAAAAATCACCGTCAGTATTCATCCTGAGCGGAAATATTGTCAACAGAAAAAAGCCTATTCCCGAATGTCGTGGCGCCTGCATTACGGCGGCCGAAGCGCCGCAAAAAACGCAAATTGCTAATCGGCAGATATAATTACCGGAGTTCCCAGCCTTACATACCGCTCGAATTCGACGATATCGCGGTTATACATTCGCACACACCCGCTTGATGAAAGGTGGCCGACCGAATCCTCGTCATTGTTGCCGTGGATGGCGATACCGTACCCCATGCCCGGAATCCTGCCGCCGCGGCGCGGCAGGAGGCCCTTCTTGAGCGCGTCGCGATACCGCTTTCTGTCTTCGGTGTTCGGATAATCGAGCCCGAAATACCGCGGCCCGTACGCGTTGTCACCCAGATCAACGTCGGGCTTTCCGAACTTGCCGTGCCCATCTTTCGCACGGAAATATTTTCTGTTCATTTCCCGCAGAGTCCGGTATGCGGGGGATTTCTTATCGGCGTCCATGCTCAATATCTCATTAACGAAATACAGGCCCTCGGGCGTGCGGTTGTCCCCTTCGTGGAGTTTCGGTTTCATGTCGGGATTCAATCCGTAAGCGATCACGTATTCAGCGACCTTTTCCATGCGCCGGTTAAAAACCTCCATGCGGAACTCTTTTTTGCTCAGGAACACCGCATAGGGGCCCCTGAACGACCGGAAGGCGTCCCTGATGCGGTCTTCCTTGCCGATGCAGGCCGGGCATGTCGCAATCAAAACGAAAAACATCAGGATCCGGATTAATATCGCCGCCATTAAACCTCCTCGCTAGCGCGACTCAGGGGCCCTTCGCTCGTTGAGCCTCATGATTTCACGAAGAACGTCTTCCGTTATATCGAACTCCTTTTTAGCATAAAGAAGATCGTCTCCGATGTTGCAGATGAAATCGACATGCATGCTCTGAGCGAGGTTTTTCAGCGCCCGGTCTATCTGGGCGAGTATCTTGCCTTTATAATATCTGCTTCGTCCCCTCAGTTCAGCGATCTCCGTGGAAACCGCGCGGTATTCATCGAGCAGGGCGACATGATCGGTGGCCGGGTCGTCGAGGCCGCTCTCGATCTCCTTCAGGCGCGTGATTTTAGCATCAAGCTTTTTTTTAACGTCAAGCGCATCACGGTTTTTATTCAGGACGAAATTATACACCGCCTTGAGGTTGATGTAGCGGATGACCGGTGGGACCGGCTCCCCTTTTTTCTTGAAATATGAGCAGGAAGGGAGGATCGCCAGTACCGCGACGAGCATGATGACCCTTTTACGCATCAGAACCTCATGTCTCCAATGGCGAACTGGAACGTGAGCCCGCCGACGCTTTTGAACTTGCCGTCATAGATGAGCTTCCTGCCGAACCAGAAGCGGAGCGGCATCATCGGGATCTGTATCCTGAAGCCGAAACCGTACGAGTACTTGAAGTATTTCAGTATGTTTTCCTTCCCGAAGTCCTGGATATGGAGCAGGTCCTTCGTAACAAGGTCCTGGTACACGATTTTCAGATTGTCGCTGGAGAGCTGGCGCTCCCAGAACGGGTCCGACCATAAAGACCCTGCGTCGAAAAATACCGCGAACCAGAGCATCTGCGGATGTATGGGGACGCGGAATTCCACCCCGTAGAGTATCCGGTGAAAGAGACCGACGTTCTGCCACGATTCCGGGAATTTCTTGTCATAGTAGTCCCAGCCGCGCAGGGTCTCGGGTCCCCCGATGTTGAGCCGGTCTTCCGGCTCGAGCCAGGGGTCCTTGAGATCCGACTCGCCGCGGGTGAGGTAATAAACAAGGGAGTGGCGCGGTTGCTTCCTGTCCACAGCGCCAGAGCCAAACGGCCTGACTATAAAAGAGCCGCTGGCGCGCAGCTCAAATACGCAGGGATGGCTCTTCAGGAAGGGGATATGGAACGGTGAGAAATATATGCTCACCTCTGGTGTTATCTTAATATAGTGGTCTGAGCCGCCCAGCACATTCCCTCCGGTGAAGTTAGCCGACAGGTCAATGAGCGCGCCCTTTGTAGGATTCAGGTAGTTATCGCGCGAATCATGCGCCATGAACACCGTTATGGAACGCTTCTGCTGGTAGCCAAGCCCCGCCGAATAGTAGACATCTTCCGAGCTGTTGCCGGACGGGTCTTTCAGCTTGGTGAAGGCATGGGACCAGGATGTCCCGATGGTATAGTAATCGAGAAACCGGTAGCTGAGCCCGAGCGCATACCCGATAGCTTCGCGCTTGTATTCAGCCTCTTCCGTGTTTCCGATCAAAGACGAGGTCAGGCTGCTGAAGACCGTCTGATTCGACCGCACGTTGTACAGGTTGTAAAATATTGACGTATTCAGACCGATAGGCTGATTGAACAGCCAGCGCTCGGCGAAAGAGATCGAGATGGAGGTCCGCTCGGGCCCGTACTCGAACCGGACGCCCACGCGATGGCCGTTCCCCAGGAGGTTGTTTTCCGCCACGTCGGCAAAGATCGAAAAGCCAGAGGTGGTGCCGTACCCGCCGCCCAGAGAAATGGTGCCGGTCGGCTGCTCTTCGACATCGACGATCAGGTTCATGTATCCTTCCCTGCTCCCCGGCCGCACGTCGATATTGACCTGCTTGAAAAAACCGAGATTGTACACCTTTTCCCGCGACAGCTGGAGCTTGCGTGAGTCGAAAAGCTCGCCCTCTTTGATCAGGATCTCGCGGCGAATGACCCTGTCCTTGGTCTTCTTGTTGCCCTTGATGATGATCATGTCAACGTAGGCCTGGGAACCCTCCTCAATGACGAATTCCACCGCCACAAATTTTCTCGTGACCTTTTTCCCTTTGACAACAGCCTCGCGTTCGGTAACCGTACGTTCCGGGACCACCCGCGCGAAAATATACCCTTTCGACGCGTACTTGAAGCTGATCGACTGCCGGTCCATCTGGAAGGTGGTATCGTTGAACACCTTGCCGCTCTTCGTCTGCTCGAAATCCTTCATTAACTCCTTGGAAGTGTAAACGGTGTCGCCTTCCGTTCCCTCGATGCGGATCGAATATTTATCGAAATAGTATATGTCGCCCTCGCTCACCTTGAGGGTGATAAATATCCCCCGCTTCTCTTTTTTCTCCGGATTGACCCATTCGTATTCGATGCTTTCGCCGATTATCTGCGCATCCAGGTAACCATACTGACGGTAATACGCCAGCAACTTTGCCTTGTCCTGCTCCCAGGTATCACGCTTGAATTCGCCGTCTTTGAATAGCCCCTTCTCGGAAGTATCCATGACTGAGAGAAGCTCCCGCGTACTGATTTTTTTTGCGCCGAGAATGGTGAGTTTGCGCACCAGAATCTCTTCTCCCTCGTCTATTGTAAAAACGACTCTGACGGCGTTGTCCGCTTCATTCCGGACGGGCTTCACTTCATACCGTATGACGGCATTGAAGAGGCCCTCCTCATCATATTTTTTCTTTATCGCGCTGACGCTCTTCTCAAGGTAGTCTTTTCTGATGATCCCGCCTTCCTTTAGCGGAATGACCGAGGTCAGATCCGTTTCAGATATTTCATCCGTGCCCTTGAATTTGATCTCCCTGATCACGGGCCGTTCCTTGCAGACAAACTTCAGACGGATGCCGCCCTCCTGTTCCTCAATTTCAACGACAATGCTTTCGAAATTTCCCTTTTTGAATATTTTCTTGATGTCCTCGCGGATCTCCCGGGCCTTCAGAGGATACCCCACGGTTGTTTTGATGAGATAGAGCAGGTCGTCCTCGTTTGTGTTATTCAGCCCCTCGAAAAATATTTTTTTTACGGTCTTCCCTTCATATTTCGATGACTGCGAATGGAGCAGCGGGAAAGAGAGGAGGATCAAAAATGATATAATTGCTATCGATAACTTTCTCATGCGTATCCTGTTCATCCGGCGGCAGAACCAGTCCTGAATGCGTCATATGCTCCCGGATTTCTGAAGTGCACAGATAGTATGACATTCATTTAATGTCAAGAATATATAGGATCGGCCGCCACATACAGGCACAACATTACACTGTATGTGTCAATCACGATTTATTGGTTACAAAAAGATAATCATCGGGGGCGCTGCCCCCGCCCCCGTTTATTACAATTAGGAAAACAACAAGTCAATTATATCAGGATCCTCAAGCCGCCTATGATCGTGCGGCCCTGTTCCGGATATCCCGGCACGGAGCTGTATCGGATGTTGTACAGGTTATCCACGCGCCCGTAAAGAAAAAACGACTCGAGCACCCTGAACTGCAGGGAGAGCGAGCCGGTATGCGCCGGTCCCATGGTAACGTCAATGAACGGTGAGACCCGGACCCTGTGGCGGTACGACGTGCTGAATTCAGCCTCAAAACGCCAGACGCCCAGCTTCAGGTAGCCGCCCGCCTGGTGCTCGGGCTGATACGTGACGTAGTCGCTCGCGAAGAACCTGTTGAACTCGTATCTCCCCCCCACCTCGAGAGATGATGAATAGATGGCGATCCCGATCGCCACCTCGCCGCGCGCCCTGACCTGCCGCACCTTCATCTGATGATGCGTCTGCACATGATCGGGCAGAGAGAAAAATGCATAATGGCGGTCATTAGTGATGAAGGATCCGGACGCCCTCACCCTGATTTTTTTAAGATAGAAATGATCCTCGCTCGAACGTGTATAGTCAATCCCCAGGTTCAGGTCGGCATGATGCCCGCGGCCCGGGTACAGGCCGTAATCGGGCCGTACGTACCGCCTGCCCGAGTACAGGTCTTCCGGAATAAACGGGATGAGCTCGTAGAGATAGGACGCATCAGCCGAAAAATATTTGATGTTCATGGCGGCGACATTGATCCTTCCGGAGACAAAATGTCCGCCGTCACGGTTATAGGTATAGAGCGGACCCAGGCCAAATTTCAGGAATTCAGAGATATTGAAATTCCATACAAGCTCATTGGCGGTTGAAATGTCGTAATCTGCCCCCGTTGAATAAAAGTAGCGAACAAACTTCGATCCAAAACTCAGGCTGTTGGACGCTGACCAGATGTACTGCCAGCCGACCTCGGCGTTCACCTTGTACAGGTCGCTTGCGTGGTACGGCCGAATGGCAACCGGATCGGGGAACAGGTACGACTCAAACCGATGATTGAAATAGACGCCGCCCAGGCTCACGGTCCAGCGCGTCGGCATCGGCTGGTATTCGCTCTTCAGCTTCAGGGATACGCGGTCCTTTCCTTCCCTGCTGTAAAAAGGATTCCGGAACATGCCGTACGATTCGTTATTGATCTCCACGACGGGAGTAATCTTCCATTTCGGCGTGGCATCCGCCTCGCCGGTAAACCCGATCACGTTTTCATAATAGCTTGAATTCTTGTAGCCGAAATCGCCCGAGCGTTTAAAATCAGACTTGAGCTGATAGGTAAAAACGTCAAAGCTCTGCGTCAGGTTGCCCGACCAGAAAATGCGATTGTACAATCCATACAGGGCTATTACATCGATGGTATAATTACGCGGCCCGGGAGCTCCGGCCGTGTTGCCGGAATCGGGAGCAGGCGTTTCCGCTTTTTCATTCCCGCCACCATCCACCGCGGCCCAGGCCCGGCCGGCCGACAACGCACCCTGACCCGCGACATAAGAAGCAAGGACCGCCACCATCACGCACGTAATTACCGCCGCTTTTTTCATCATCGTTCGCACTTATAAAGAGTTTTCCATAATGACGGCCGTCTGCCGCGGCCGAAACGCGCCGGGCGGGAACGTCGCTTCAGCATTCCTT
>JAFGJX010000028.1 GCA_016928865.1 Spirochaetota bacterium | reverse complement strand
CCGCCGAAGCCGAAGGTCTTGAAGCCCATCGACTCCAGGGCGACGTTGCCGGCCAGGATCATCAGGTCGGCCCAGGATATCTTCTTCCCGTATTTTTTCTTTATGGGCCAGAGGAGGCGCCGAGCCTTGTCAAGGTTCACATTGTCCGGCCAGCTGTTGAGCGGCGCAAACCGCTGGTTTCCGGTGCCGCCGCCGCCGCGGCCGTCCGACGTGCGGTACGTGCCCGCGCTGTGCCAGGCCATGCGGATCATCAGGCCTCCGTAGTGTCCCCAGTCGGCGGGCCACCATTCCTGCGAGTCGGTCATGAGCCTGGCAAGGTCCTTCTTCAGGGCTTTCAGGTCGAGCTTCTTGAATTCCTCCGCGTAATTGAAGCCGGGGTCCATCGGATTGGACTTCGAGGAATGCTGGCGCAATATTTCCAGCCTCACCTGGTTCGGCCACCAGTCGCGGTTCGATGTGCCGCGGCCGGCCGGTGTATTTTTCATATCGGTCATAACGGTCCTCCTGCCTGTTTATTCCTTTACCTGCGTCGTCAAAAAGACCTGGAGCGACATCTGCTCTATCTGGCTCTGCAGCTCCTCGATGTCGTCCATGTGCGCGTCTTCATCGTTCAATATCTGCTGCAGAAAATCGCGTGTCGCGAAATCCTTTACCTCGCCCGCGAGGACTATCGCATCATTGTACGCCCTGATGGCGCCTTCCTCGGCGGCGTGGTCGTTGGCCAGCTGCTTGTCCACCCTGTCGCCGATCAGGATCTTGTTCAGAGAGCTGACCGTCGGCGTTCCCTCGAGATAGAGAATGCGCCCGATGAGCTTTTCCGCGTGCTTCATCTCGTCTATGGCGCGCTTCTCGAAGTGCTTGTGGAGCTTTTCATATCCCCAGTCGTCGCACATCTCCGAATGCACCATGTACTGATTGATCGCCGTCAGCTCGTCAGCCAGCAGCGCGTTAAGAGTTGTAATCAATTTTTCATTTCCCTTCATCACATCCTCCGAATAATTAACTTGTTGCAAAACTCCGTTTTGCTGTTATAAAAAGCCCCTGCGGGGTTTTTTTTCGGGGGCTCCGCCCCCGCTTAATAAAATGAGAAAAACAAACAAATCTAATAAATATACGCATTTCAAAACTGCGTTTTGAGTTGGTCGGGAAGCCCCGTCAGTGGTTCTTTTTCAGGGCTTCGCCCCCGTGACTACCTTTGACAATCCAGTAGTGCAAAAAGCCTGATAAGGCCGCGCATCCTGGTCCATACTATCTGCCCTTCTTTCTTTTTCTGCATTTCTCACAGGTGCCAAAAAACTGTATTGTATGCCCAGAGATGCTATGCTTTGACATGTTCCGGGCCTTTTTCGTTATCAAACCCTGGAGCGGCATGGGGAAATCGATAACGCTTTTACACGTGTCACAGATAAAGTGATAGTGCAGTCCCGGAATGGCGTCGTAATGCTCATTGCCGTCGCCGAACTCCCTCCTGGTCAGGAGCCCATCCTCCACCAGTATGTTAATATTGCGGTACACATTGCCAAGACTGAGGGAGGGCATTTCCTTTTTCAGGACCTCATACACATGATGCGCGGTCGGGTGGTCCATGCGTGACCGTATGAAGTCATAGATCCTTTCGCGCTGCTTGCTTTTCCGGCGGATGGGTTTCATATTAATAATGATTCTTAATATTAATAAATATCCCCGCAAACGTCAACTTAATATGACAATAAAATATCTGGTGGATCTATTTTTTACTTAACTTCAGGGCCACTATCGAAAAGCAATTCAATTGAAATTGCAGTGACTATTAAAAAAGATATATGATGAACGCGCAAAGATTCAGGGCCCGGAAATAATGAAATTTATTGCGGAGCTGCCTTTCACGCTCGCCAGGAAGCCCCGGCGGGAGGGCTTTTTTTGGCGGCTTCACCCGTGAAACCATCCGCGGGAAATTCAGTATTGAAACAAGTCTATTGTAAATTGCAAATATCAGGAGGGAATTAATTACCTGGACCGACTTCTCACATACACCCTGTTATAAATCACGCCGCCGTCCTATACAAGATATGGTGATTCACCATTACAATTTCTGCATGTATCACCATGTTTCACGGGATAAGCCTCTCCGCATACCGGGCATATGGCTACAGGGCCCATTTCCCCCCGGTTAACCTGTCCGGTTTTTACCCGGACGTTCTGCATGCCGAGCAGAGAATGTCCGGCCTCTTTTATCTGGCTCATAAGAAGATCATGATCCTTCGGGATGGTTGTCTTGTGCTTAAAAAACCATCTGTTTATCCCGGGCCAGTTTTTAAGCCTGTCCGGATCGAGGTAGACCCTGACCCCGTTTCCACTTTCCCTTTCATACAGCGTGACGGCAAACTTCCCGAAATCAAGAATTGTCAGCCATCCGTTACCAACGGTACACCGGGTGAGAAGCTGGATGGAGTCAGGGAGGCAATCAGGCGTCTCGCATATGGCGTTAAAAAATTCTCCTTCCGGAATATTTTTAAGCGCCTGATCAACCATCAGGCCCCCTATAATCAATCCCGGCTCGACGGCGCCGTGAAACGATATTACGATCTGCACATACTCTTCATATGAATAGGTCCCAATATTCATTCAAATAACTATTCCTTATATAATAACCGATCACATAAACCGCTTCCCCCGGATAGGTGAGCAATCCAACACCACGCAGCAAAACCTAATATGCGATAGCCAGACGGGGTTTACGGGCCGCTCTCAAGGTCGTGTCACAGGCGACCGTCCGCTTCATCCATTCAGACACCACCTTACCCTCAACAATTGGAAGAATTTGATCTGCCAGAAAATACGCCTCATTTATATCATGGGTCACATAAATCATGGGGAAGGGATATCGTCCTTTCAGGTTTTTCAATTCATCCCGTAAATCCCTCCTGGTAATAACATCGAGGGCTGAAAAAGGCTCATCAAGGAGAAGCACCCGTGGATGTCGCGCCAGTGCCTGGCATATGGCGCAGCGCTGTCGTTCCCCGCCCGAGACCCTGTCCGGTTTTTGTTTGCGGAGATGATTTATACTGAATAACTCAAAAAGTTCATCCACCTCATTTTTATCAACGGCGGCAAACGCGGCATTTTCATAGAGGTTCAGATGCGGAAAAAGCGTATAATCCTGAAAAACATACCCGAGACGACGCTTCTGAACAGGGATATTTATATCGCTCCTCGAATCAAACCATGGCCTGTCCCGGAAAAAAATTTCTCCTTCATCCGGTTTCTCAAGACCCGCCAGCATGCGGATAATAGTAGTCTTCCCGCCGCCTGACGGACCCACCATGACAAGCATTTTTCCGTCCGGGCATGAGAACGAAATATCAATAGTATAGAATGGCAGCTTTTTTTTGAGAGAGATATTAATGGACATTTGAAGAATCCCTATTAAGTTTGTTTGCCAGAAGAAGAAAAGCATAGCTTATTGGTATAAAACTGAGCGAGAGAATCCCCGCCTTATGATAATCCATGCTTTCTACAGCCTCGTAAATTGCTATTGATGCGACTCTGGTTTCGCCGGGAATGCTCCCCCCGACCATAATGAGAATTCCGAATGCGCCGATAGTGTGAAGAAAAACCAGAACCGCGGCCGCCACTATCCCGCTGATACTGTTGGGGAGTATAACTCGAAAAAACGCGCTCTTTTTTGATAAACCGAGAACATATGCATTTTCAAGAAGGCGGCGGTCAAGCTTCTGAAAAGCCGCCTTCAACGGTTGTACCGCAAATGGAATGCTATAGATAAGGGAAGCAATCACGATGCCGTGAAAAGTAAATAGCAGCGAGCCGCCTGGAAGATGCTCCCATACCCGCCCCAGTATCCCTCCGGGTCCCATTATTATAATAAGATAAAAACCGATAACTGTTGGCGGGAGGGCCGTAGGAAGATACACCAGCGCTTCGAAAAAAGATTTTCCCGGCATTGATGTATACGCAAGCATATATGCCAGAGGGGCCGCAAGCACCATGAGTATTATGGTAGTTACAAGGGCCAATTTAAGTGTGATGAAAAGTGCCGTATAATCCAACTACCGGTACCCGTACTTTTTTTTAATAGCAACCGCATCTCTTGAAACAAGAAAAGCGGCAAGTTTTTCCGCGCCTCTGATGTTTTTTGAACCCTTCAATATACATGCTGATTGCATGATTGATGGCGCTTCTTGTATTATATAATAGCAGCCTGCCCTGCCATTCTCCGAAAACGCCACGGAGAGGGCGCAGAATCCCGCATCAACGGCTTCAGTAGAGGCATACTGAAAAGCCTGGGCTATATTCTGGGAGATGACAAGTTTTGGCTTGAGAGAATCGTACAGACCGGTTTTCCGAAGCACCTTCAGAGACGACAGACCATAGGGGGCCGTTTCAGGATTGGCTATGGCGATTTTTTTTATACGTGCATCCCGCAGTGCCAGGGTCCATTCTTTCGCGCTGCAGAAATCCTTCTTGAGCGACCATAGTATTATCTGACCGATGGCATAGGTGAACGGTTTTTTCGCCAGACCGTCCTTATACAGACGCGCGGGCCTCTCCTCATCAGCGGAGAGAAATATATCATAGGGAGCGCCATTATTAATCTGAGTGTACAGATTTCCTGACGATGTGAATACTGCCTTGACCCTGATGCCGGTCAGCTTTTCAAAGGCGGCTGATAGTTCTTTAAATGTTAGAATATAATTTGCCGCAACCCCGACAAGAATCTTTTCCTCTGCAAAAGATGACACGGGAAAGAGCAGAGCAAAAATCATGAGCACGATAAACGATTTACGATTGAATCTTTTCATAGAAAATACTCTTTCCTGAAATTATTGAAGCCGTACAAGATCGGCCAGACCAGCTTCAGTTTCCTTTTCCGAACCCGCATCGGGGATATTTGCATTCTTCGCAATTCATACAAAATCCGCCATAGCCCAGACGTGCAATGTCTGTTTTATCGACAATATCATTGGCCAGCAAACGGGGAACTATCAGGTCAAAGATACTGGTGCGCACATACATGACACACGCAGGCAGACCGACAACGGGAATGCCTTTGATTTCCGCCAGCAGGAACATCGCGCCCGGCAAGGCCGGCGCCCCGTAGGTCACCAGAGATCCCCCGGCGGCTTTAATGCCCGCCGGCGTTACATCATCAGGATCAACCGACATGCCTCCGGTTACCGCGATAAAATCCGCCCCCTTCTCTATCAACTCCCGAATAGCGCCGGCGATCATACGTATATCATCGTCAACGATAATCTGGCGGAGGATAGTACTGCCAAGAGCATTGAATTTTCTTGTAAGCACCGGCCCGAATTTATCCTCAATCCGCCGGTGGTACACTTCGCTTCCCGTGGTCACTATGCCTACCGTGTGAGGGATAACGGGCTTTACGGTAACAACCGGATACAGTCTGCGGCAAATGCTCTCGACAGATTCAATCTCTGTTTTTTTCATCGCCAGGGGGATGATACGCGTACCGCCCAGCTTCTGCCCCATTTGAACTATCTGCCCGCCATGGATCGTTGCGAACACGATCCCCTCAAGGAGATTCATTCGCTCAAGGGCTGCGGGGTTTATCTTCAATAAACCGTTGATGGTCGCGCTTAACTCGACCTTGCCTTCATTGGGTTCCGACAACGCCACGCCGGGACCGATGGCCGCCTCAGCCATCCGCAGCGCCGCGTCATTTTCATGAAGCATATCCCCTGCAAGCTCTATGACATAGATATTCTTTTTGCCGATGTCCAGCAGCCTGGGTATATCACCTTCTTCAATTATATGTCCTTTTTTGAACGCGGCGCCTTTAAACGAGCCCGGAATTATTTCCGTAACATCGTGACCCAGGACCATGCCAACCGCTTTTTCTACTGGTACTTTTTGCATTCTAAATACTTGTTATAAATTGAATATATTCATTTGATGGCGCTGTCTCTTGTCACCCGCAATCCCCCGGAGGTGGCCTCCTTTTTCCCAAATGGTTTAGAGGCCCCCTTCTGGAGAATTCATCGGGCTTACGGAACAGCCCACTAGTTACTGCCGAGTTTCCCTCTGCTTTCCAGAGTATCGGCAATCTCTTTGAGCCCAAGATCCTCAAGCGTACTCCGGGTGGGCCAGCCTGTTTTTGTGTCCCATCCTTCATAGGCGTAGAATCTTGTCTTGAAGTTATCAAACTCATCTCTATCAAGCTTCCGATTGCCACAGTCGCGGAATGCCCATGTTGTCGATTCACTGGCATCATAGGTGGTCATTTTCCATTCTTTTTCAAACGTATCCCTGTATATATAATCCGCGAAGTAGACCATGTCGCGATGCCTGCCCTGAAGCGTCCAGATAACATTATCGAGATTCCATATCTTCCTGCCGATTTCCATACAGTCAAGATAGGATAAATCTTTGCCTGTTACCGCCTTTATAAATCTCTCCTCCGATGTAAAAGAGGAACCCCTTTTATCATCTCGCATATAATTGATAATATCAGGGAATCTCCAGTCACACATGATCAGGGAGGCTTTAAAGAAACGCGTACAATGTCTATCCCAAGAGACCAGTCGCGCGATATGTTCGGAATACATGTTTTCCGTGCTGTAATTCATCATCTGCATGGCTTCCTCCTGACTGGCATAGTCGGAGGCATGGGGCAGCATCTTTTCAACCGTAAGGGTGACACTCTGCAGGGCGTTAGCATCCAGCGGCTTCAACCCATACAAAATTTCATGCCAGTAATTATCCCAATAGATTGACGTAAAATAGTGTTCGCATGTTTCCCGGTCGCCCAGAATTGAACCGAATCCATAATCAAGCTGGGCCCTGGCGTCATAATGATGTTCGGGTAAACCCCAGTAAGGAAGCGGAATATGAGCCATATCCTCCTCGGACGCGTCCCCGATGTCATCCAATCTTCCCCATCTATCAAGGGCACGGTAAAAGCCTTCGGCAACGGCATCACCAAATTCAGTCTCCCTTTCAGCAATAGTTCTTAAGAACTCCTGCGCAAACTCAATCGAGCCGAAGGTGGACCAGTCAAGATCGCCACAATCTATCTCGCATCCCTTGCCAATGACACCCTGATCCGCAAGAGCCTTCAGGTAGGGAACGCCCTGATAAAAATCAAAGGTATTGAATCCATATCGATTGACCAGGTCTGTTGCCTGGACCATTATGTCCTTGCTGTCAGCCTGGGCATAAAAGTAGGTACCCGCACATTTTGATTCGTTCGCCAATCCAGACTGGTACCGGGCCCTGCATCCGCCATAGCAGCCCATACAGCTTGAAGGCCCCTTGTTCTCATTCCTGAGAGAAGAAGTAAAATCCGCGTTATCCCAATTCGTCGGAGTCTTGCCGTATGCCTCGGCGGCGCCGGGCAGAAAAGGATGCCGCAGCATGCCTCTGATACGATCGATGATAGTAAAATTATTAATATTACCCGCATATTCTTCAAGGTTCGATAACCGCTCTTTCACTATCCCGGCAGGGTCCGCTACGGGAATACCGCCGCTCCCGATAACACTGACGGCCTTAAGGTTCTTTGAGCCGAATACGGCGCCAAAGCCCCCCGCGCCCGCACAATTTCCCATATCATGTATAAGGCAGGCAAACCGGCACTTGTTTTCCCCTGCCCGTCCCATGGTAAGCACGGCAGGCCTTTGCGTTGTTCTGCCGCTTAGCCCTTCCGGTGAAATCCATGTGCCGTATTCCTCATCACCTACCACGTAGTCCCAGATTAATTTCTGGGCCTCAACCGTATCCTTTCCCCAGAGGCCAAGCTCGCTGCACTTCCGTATGTTGATATCGCTGTCACGGATATCAATCCATACCGGTTCGGACGCGGCACCCTCTATTACAATGCCGTCATATCCGGCAAATTTCACCATGGGACCGAAACGCCCCCCGAACAGGGATTTGGTATACCAGCCGATCGGATACTGTTGTACGCCCATGCCCTGGACCTCGGTTCTGCCGGTTGCGGCCGGCACGCCCGTTCCGGTAAAGGGCGAGGTCATTATGCTTACGACATTGTCGGGAGAGAAGCCGCCATCGGTGGGTGAATTATGATCCATACTCTCGAGATCAACCCCTTTTTCGATCATAATATCATAAAATATCTTGGCACCCATGCCATGACCGCCAATCCACTCTTCATAGTCGCTTGTGTTTATATAGCTTATCTTTTTTGTCGTTAAATTAATTCGTACGATTTTTCCTACCCAGCCACTCATAAAAAGACCTCCGTTATATTTTACACATCGCTCTCATCATATTCCATGTAGACATCATAGCCGAGCCCTAGGTCGCCCCACAAAATGCCCCGCATGTTGACATTATATCCATCATTCCCTTCCTGTACCGGCATCGAGGTGGTAAATTTAATTGCACCCAGAGGACATGCCGCGACGCAGGCCTGTTTTCCATCGACACCCCCGCCGGCCGGATCCCAGTGATAGGGCGCGCTGAGACAGAGATCGCACTTGCGAGACCTCAGTGTTCCGGCAAATTGCGGGTCAGGCGCCACCATCGGCCTCTCGGGTACGTACGGGCACGCCTGCATGCAGCGGCCGCACCCATTGCAATAATTCCTGTTGATCACCCTGATATTGCCGTTCTCCCTGTCAATGGCAAGGGCCCCATTGGTGCAGGCCTCAACACACTTCGGATCTTCACACTGGCGGCATTGAGTTACCTGTATATTGTTGGGGTAGGTGCCGAAGGTATCTCTCTGCACCTGTATTCTGGATAGCGAGAGATTGACACATCCCTCATTCACCAGGGAACAGGCAACCATACACGTTAAGCAGCCCTGGCATTTGGCCGGATCAACGAGAACATACCCCATGCATGCATCACTGGTTTCCCTGCCACAGGAGAGCATTCCCACTCCGCTTGCGCCGATGGCAAATACCCCCACTACTCTTAAAAAATCTCTTCGTGTTGACAGGTTTTTCTTCCTGATAGTATCGACTGATTTTTCATTCTCATCTTTTGTTGGTTTCATTTATATACCATACCCCCTTGCCAAAATTATAACTTACCTGATAAAAGCGTCACGACTGATACACTCCGCGCAACGGGCATTCTCTCACCGTTTGATCAATTCGTCGCCGGGGAATGACTTTTCCGCGCAGCCCACACAGGGAACGTTTGCCTGTATGCAGTAATTGAACCCGCCATTCCAGCCCCTGGCAGAGCAATCCGCAATAGTGTAGGGTCCCCTGCAACCCAGCAGATAAAAGCACCGTCCCTCCTGTCCAATTTCAGTGGCAAAAGCGCCCTTCTCATACAGGGGCCTCCGGGGACAGTAGTAGTGTACTGTTCTATGATACAGGTCGACAGGCCTGTTGTCGTTATCGTCCAGCTCAAGGCTCTCGCCGCAGAGCACCCGTGCTATCGTTGCGGCGACCCAGTCCGGATGCGCGGGACAGCCGGGAAGATTAATGGTCGGTATGCCGGTAAATTCCGAAACCGACTGAACCCCCGCCGGGTTGCTTCCGGATGCGGGGATTCCTCCATAACTGGAGCAAGTCCCCACGCAGACAACCGCGGTGGCGTTTTGCGCCAGTTCTGATACGACATCCATCATGGTGACATCAACACCATTTTCAGAAAAGAGCGTACATGCCATGCCATTAAAGGCTGTTGGAACGCCGCCTTCAACAACGAGAATATAATCATTCTTTTGCGCCTCTCTCAGGCTTGAAACCGCCAGGTCTCCGGCCGCCGACATAAAGGTTTTTGCAAATGCGGCATTTATGTAATTAATAAGCAGGTCTTCCAGATTCGTTGGCCCGTAATCGGAACAATCACCGATGAGATTCGCAAGAGCGACCGAACATCCAGAGCAGCTTGCCCCATCAATCCAGATTACCGTGGGGACAGCGCCCGGCGCAGCCAGGGCCCTGGTTAATTTTGATAAAAATGACTGTCCGAGTCCGAGGGAAGCGGCAGAACCGATGCAGTACTTTAAAAATTGTCGTCTTGAAATATTCATAATAGTTCTCCCTGTTTTTTATACCTTATTTATGCTGATCCGAATGGCATAGCAGGCATTTCGTTTCTGCGACATTCCACGAACTGCCTGATGCACAAAAATTATGCTGGTTATTCGGCGTACAGGTTGTATGACATTTCATGCAATCGGAATTATATGGCTTATAGGCAAGCTTCCAGTTTGATAATTCCGGTATACAGTTTGGTTTCTCCACGCAGGGGTCAACCTCGTCCCCACCGGTATTGCAGCGCATAAAACTTCCCGAAACGAAGAGTAGAAATATCATTGCGAAGATTACATTTTTCATTACGCACTCCTTTTGCTCATAACTCAAAATTTTGCCGGCTTAACAGACCCGGGGCATCATGCACTCATTGAGATCACTCGTTTTACTATACGTTGTTATCTCCCTGCACACTGCCTCTATCAATAGCGGCATTGAGCCTTTAATAGTATCCGAGAGCTCCATACCCCAGCCAATGTATTCAGGCTCAACGCCGAATACGGTGACCGAATCCGGCGACGGGCCCTGAACTATTTTCATCATATCGATTATGGATATCCCATGTATTGACGTGCTATAGTTCATACATGAGTCATGCTTTATCTGAATACGATACACCGCACCAGGTCTCTTCCCCTCCTGTATCGCGTCAATAATGACAAGCTTATGCACATCCCCGATATAGGACAGGGCATTGATGAAGGCAGTACCGGCATCGAGCAATTCCACGTCATCCGGCAGCTTCATGTTCTGAAGCTCACGTATCGCATGCACGCCCAGTCCTTCATCGCCAAGCAGCAGATTCCCGATACCCATGACGAGTATTCTGTTGATATGTGATACGGCCCCGATATTACCGGGCATATCGCCCTCCGGTATATACCTCCGTAATCCTTTCGCCACTCGGCCGAAACGCATGCACCGCGCACGCAAGGCAGGGATCAAAGGAGTGGATAACACGAAGGGCTTCAACGGGCTGTGATTCATTTATCACGGGAAGCCCGATGAGCGCCTGCTCCAGGGGACCCGGGACCCCGCTGTTGTCAAGAGGCGAGGCATTCCAGCAGGTAGGAGTGATCACCTGATAATTTTGTATTTTTCCATCATTTCCCACTGAAACCCAGTGGCCCAGCGCCCCCCGTGGAGCCTCAGTCAGTCCCTCTCCCGAACCAACCCCGTGACTATAATCAGAGTCGAAAGCGGAACCGGCCTGAAGCTCGTTAAGCCAGCCGACCATGGCATCTGCTATGATAGCGGACTCATGGGCGCGGGCCAGATGCCGGTCAAGCACGGAAACACCTCCGGAATAGGCGCCGCACACTTTCATCCGCGCAAGAGGGCCGGCCTCAAAGGCTTTAGTAAAAAGCCGTGGCGCTTTTATCCATGAATAGGCATCTTCTTTGGGATGCTGCGGGAGGGTTTCGCCTTGCGCGGGGGGCCTGCCTTCATCGTCCTGATACCATGAATGGGTCACATATTCTCTAATATCATTGCTGGTGAAAACATCCGATGGCCCGGCATCTCCTGCCTCCATATATCCGGCGGTAAAAAGCTTGTTATTGCTTTCATCTTCAAAAACGCCAAAGGAAAGCAGATTTCCAGGACCGGCGCCAAGTTCAAAATAGTCTTTATACACATCGCCAATACGTTCAACATCCGGAACGTATGTATTTTTTACGAAGTCCTGCAATGCAGTGAGATACTCTCGGAAGGCATTGATCCTTTCAGCTGTTACCGAGGCAGAGACGCCGCCGGGCACCATGGACGCCGCATGCGGCATTTTACCGCCAAACAGGGCCCCCATTTCATGGGCCTGTCTTCTTGCATTAAGGGCGCTGGAAAAATGCTCCATAACAATCTCAAGACCCGCCCGTATATCAGTATCCCATGACGGGGTCCATGGTGCATGCTGCGGGCCAGGAGTAAAATCTACCGCAGACAGCACATAGAAATGCAGAATATGCGACTGAAGAAAGTTCGCACCCTGTATGAGATTCCGCAGAAGCCGCGCGTTTTCGGAAGGGCTCCAACCAATTACATCTTCAAGGGCCGCTACTGAGGCCTTGGCATGCGAAATGGGACATACTCCGCATATTCTCTGTGTGATTATAGGCGCATCGTCAGGCGCCCGGTTCTTCATCAACTGCTCAAATCCCCGAAACAGAGTGCCGCATATTTTTGCATTAGAAATAAAGCCTCCCTCAATCTCTATCTCCACTTTCAAATGCCCTTCTATGCGGGATACAGGATCTATAATCGAAATCGTTGCCATGCAAAACCTCCCACCACTTATTTAAAATTCACACGCATGAATTATTTCCGTGGATGCACCCCATGAGGTGCACAAGTGCATCTTTACATGCCACCTGTTAAGAAAGAGTTTATTATCGGTCGTTGCGCAAACCCAACACGGGTCACGCAATTGACCTGTACATTTGTGCCCGCGACAGACACCGCACACTCGGCAGGATCCAGCAAGCAAGCCACACCACGAATGGCATGGCAGGCAATGTCTCCCGCAAATTTCCAGATAGAAATCTGACCGATGATCAAGTACGAATTAGAGACGGGAATTCTATATGCAAGATGGTTCAATTCACCCCTGTCACAGGGACAAAGGTATTTATGCTTTTTTTGTATGGGGATTAGTAATTAAATCCCGATTGCCCTCCAACAGGCATTACCGTTTAAAACAGAAAAACTATATTTCGATAAAAAAATTACAACCCTCCAACCCTTTTTAAAATCTTTTATGTTTCTTTGGAATAGTAAATATTTCACCGTCCAGACTGACTTCATTTATTTCACAAAATAACATTATGTTAATCTATAATTCTTCCATATTCATAAATTATGAAAAATAAAAGTTTCATGATTTATAAATCCTTGCAAAATGAATTTGCATAATTATTTTAAACGATTGTAAAATTTCTTCGGTAGTAATGTATCGGGCCAGATGGTATTGACTTGCCGTGGAACAATAGAGTGATTCCACTATGGCATGGCAGTTCCTGGCAGTTTCCTGAAAACTCCATACGGCGATACATCCATGTATCGCTCGCAGTTTGCCGTTTTTCAGCAGATTGGTAATTATATCAGCCAATTCGAACTGCATTCAAAATTTCCAGGCGAGCCTGCTGATTAGAGTCCTGCCCGGGCTGCAGACACCAACAGGCAGGGTTGCGACCCCGCCTGTTCATGTTTTACAGCGTTATTCGAACCAGCAGGCGCAGCAGCCGTCATCATTTGTTGTTATTGCGAAATTTTTTTGGCGAAATCCCGGTGAGCCTGGTAAACCAGTCATAAAAAACAGTGGTGGAATTGAATCCTACAGCGTATGCAATTGAAGTGACAGTGCGTTCCACATCTGCCAGGAGGATCTTTTTGGCTTCTTCAATACGATATTCATTGACGAAGCAATTGAAGTTCTTATTGAAATTTTCATTGATGATCTGTGAAAGCTGATAGGGTTCGATGGCAATCTCCCGGGCCAGGTCATTCATGGTAAGGTTCTCGTCAAAAAATATTTTTTTCTCACCCATGAGCGACTGTATTTTGGAAAGCACATGCGCAACATCGAGGTTTTTAATCTTTGAAATCTCATAGCGTCTGTTTTCAATCTCTATATACAGGAGCTTGAAAAAATTGATATTCTTCTTTTCCATGATGAATATCACCAGCGTCAGCACAAAGGAGAGGGCCGTCAGGGACTGGAGCACACCAAAAAATACTGACGGAGAATGCTCTATCATGCCCATAACGACCATGCTCCCCACCAGGACAATCTCGAGCGGAAAGCTGACAAGGATGACTGTAATGAGATACGGGGAAACCTTTTTTTCTTTGATCAGCCTGATGTTCAGCATGAACCTGCATTCCCTGACAAAATATACCTCATAGCCCACAAGATTCAGTATAACAGCTATGAGAATTCCGGAATATAACTTTAGCAGAGGATCGTCACTGGTGAAATTCGGAGTTTGCATAATGAAAGACATTTTGGTCGCAGCATCCAGTTTCATCAGGGGCGCCAGAAGCAACAATGTGATTAATCCAGAGGCAAAATGAAGATAATCTATTTTCCTGAAGCGGAAAGAATCATTGTTGGCCGATTTAAACGTAAAAAAAAACAGCGGCCCGATGATGGCAAGGAAAGGTAAGGACCCAAAAATCAACAGAGAATAATCCCAGAGCTTGCCGGCCACCAGAAGGCCGTCCAGTAACTGGAGAGATCCAAGGCAGAACATTACCGCGGAAAACAGATAATTATATATCTGTTTGTTATCTTCAAGGATCTGTCCGAGGGCGATGGTCCATGACATGAATCCGGCGAATAAAATAAAAAAGATACTTAAATCATTGACCATGGCACTGTCCTTAAACTGATTCGAGTCAAACTGACAGAAATAGTTAAAACGTACTGATCCATGCAATATTTATCAGTTTATTTTATGAATGTATTCAGTCTTATTCTATATAATATACACTATATATTATATTCCAAAATAATTAATTATTACAAAGAAATAATAACCTGGAAATTTTTCAAACCATTTCTTCAGTCAGATTAACTTTATGCCACTTGACCTCTAAAAAGGTATAGTATATACAGAAAATGAACAAAGAAGTATCAAAATGTAAAAAAAATGATTAATCACCATCAATTATTTGCTCAGCATTTATAAATACTGATGAATCTGAGTAAATTAAATGGTATTTTATAACAAATTAAAAAATCCGGACAGTCGGATTTTTTATAAAATGACGATTTTGTTCAGGCTTTAAACTTTGGTATAAAAAAAGACAATTTTCAGATAATGCTTATGTACCAGGGGAAAATGATGAATATTCTATAGGTTTGTGGGGGTATCTGAGATGGCAGCGATCATAAGAAATATCAAGAAGCACCCGATTTGTTTGTTCTTTGTCTTTTCTTTTATTATTGCACTGACATCATGTGAGGATACAGGCTCAATATCCCCACTCCTTGGTCTTTCTAATTCAGGTGAAGAAAGCAGTACTGATACTGGAGGCAGTACTGACCCGGGAGGCTCTGTCGTAAACACCGGGAGCCAAACGGCCATTTATACAGCCGTAACAGACGATAATTATGAGTTAAAACTTAATCGGTATCGTCCGTCCACAGATGTATCATTTAATGATAATCGCCAGCCAGTCCTCTTGCTTGGCGGAATATGCATGAATAATGATGAATTTACACCGCATACCACGGAACTCATGAAGGAGAAATATTCAGAGATGACACTCCCTGAAGATATGGCATCCTGGGCCGTGGGAGACACGTTTATCGAGAATGACCACATGATGTACTACAATCTTGCTTATTTTCTCTGGAAACAGGGCTACGATCCCTGGTTGGGCAACTACCGGGGCACGGGAAGGGGCGAAATGAAAAGCGAGGGGCCCGCATACGTATCGACCCTGGACGTTCCCGGCTGTCTTGACGTGCCGGCGCTGGTAACAAAAGTCACCGAGGTTACCGGACGCAAGCCATTTATCGGCGGTCACAGCACCGGCGCCCTTGTGTGCTATGTCTACCTGCAGGGCGCGTATATAAACGGCGAGGAAGCGATACAGGGAAGAAAAGCATCTCCTCCCTACATCCCCCATGTTAAAGTGAGCAAGGAACTTGCAGTCGAGAGAAACAACAGCGTAAAAGGATACATTGGGATTGATCCGGCCGTCGCGCCTCCCCTTCCGAGTTTCCTGGATATTTACCTTATCTGGGAAATTCTCAAGATGCCGATCGTGCTTCCGCTGGATACCATGATGGATGCATTGCTGGTGAAATCCGGAAGTGACAATATGGCGATGACCGATATCATGGATTATCTTTTCAATGGTATTGACCAACTGGCTATCGCATATCCGGACTCGGTCGCCAAGTATCTCCAGTTCTTCAGAACATCGGAGGTTGATCCCTATGTTCTTGATTATTTTTTCAGATATGCGACAGCAAACGCATACCTGCGAATGTTCTCCCAGTACGCGGACTGGGGCCTCAATGAGGCGATGAGGGAAGGATATACCAACGGCCCGGAAAATACCGGTGTTGTCATGCCAAAAGAAAGGAAGGACGGTGACGGGTACTATTACTACGAGGACCACATGAGCAATATGACGGCGCCGATGATCTGCCTGACGTCCGAATGCAACGGACTTGTGGCAACCGAGTTTATAGCCCGATACCTGACAGACCTGAAGACGCCAAACGCGCTGGACCTTGTATATCAGGTTCCGAATACCGCTCATGCCGATCTGCCCATCGGGTATCAGGCGCCGACCATAGTATTTCCCATGATCAATGAATGGCTGAGTCAATTTTAAACGTTTCTGATCACCTTTAGATAATTTATAAAGGGGCATCACTCATGTGATGCCCCTCTTTTTTCCATAACGTCCCCGGAACCAGGCAGCACTCTCACTCCGCCTCCTGTCCTTCAGATACGCCTGCCTTCGTAAAACAGATGCATGGCCTCGGGCCGGAAGGCAAGGCGGATGCCCGCCCCGGTCAATCCTGAAAAATCCGCCGGGGCCCGTGCCGTAATAAGTGAATCGCCGGTCCGAATATAAAGAAACACCTCGCTCCCCGTGTGCTCCTGGTGTTCAATCAGCCCGTCAATGTTCAGGGAGCCGTTGCCTGGCGCGAGCGCTTCCGGGCGTATGCCGGCCGTTACCTCTTTCCCTGCCATGCCTTTCAGCCGGTCGGCATCAGGGACGGCGACGCGGACCCCCGACGCCGTGAACTCAATGCCGTCGGACACCGGTTCAAGCGTACCCGGGATCAGGTTGATCGCCGGGGATCCGAGGAATGAGGCGGCAAAAATGTTGGCAGGCAATTCGTACACGTCGCGGGGGGTCCCCGACTGCTGCACGCTGCCGCAGTCGATGAGGACCAGTGTGCGGCCCAGGGTCATGGCCTCGGTCTGATCATGGGTAACGTACACCGTGGTCACGCCCAGCTCCCGGTGAAGGCGCGCCAGCTCGACGCGCATCGAGGCGCGTAGGCGCGCATCAAGGTTCGAAAGCGGCTCGTCAAAAAGAAAAAACGAAGGGTTGCGTACGATAGCCCTTCCCATGGCCACGCGCTGGCGCTGGCCTCCCGAAAGCTGCCCCGGTCTGCGGTCGAGAAGATCGTCGATGCCCAGCAGCGCGGCCGTGTCCATGACTTTCCGGTTGATCTCGGGCGCCGGTGTCTTTCTCATCCTGAGAGGAAAGGAAAGGTTTTCGCGGACGCTCATGTGCGGGTACAGGGCGTAGCTCTGAAACACCATGGCCGCGTCTCGATCGCGCGGTCCGAGTCCTGTCACATCCCTTCCATCGACGCGGATTTCGCCGCTGTCCGGCGCTTCAAGCCCCGCAATGAGCCTGAGCAGCGTGCTCTTACCACAGCCCGAAGGCCCGAGCAGGATGCAGAAATCCCCCTCCTCAACGGAAAAAGAGACATTGTCGATCACCTTTTTCTTCCCGAACGATTTCGAGCAGTTAACGATCTCAAGCTTCGACATACGCTACCCCTTCAGTGCCCCGGCCGAGAGGCCGCGGACGATTCTTTTCTGGAACAGGAACACCACCAGCACCAGCGGCAGTGTCGCCACGATCGATGCAGCCGCGATTTCTCCCCAGGGCATGGTGTACTGACCCTGGAAAAGCGCGATCCCCACCGGCAGGGTCTGCAGGCGGTGCCGTGTCATTATCAGCAGTGCGAAGAAAAACTCGTTCCATGCGTATATAAAGATAAGTATCGCGGCGGTGAACACCCCGGGCGCGGCCAGCGGAAGCACGATACGGAAGAGGATCTGCGCGTGCGAGCACCCGTCGATGCGCGCGGCTTCCTCGATCTCCTTCGGCAACTCGCCGAAAAAGTTCGTCAGGACCCACACTGCCAGTGGAAGATTGAGGGTCACGTAAGGCATCACCAGGCCCTGAACGGTGTTGAGCCATCCGATCTTCTGCAAGATGGACCATATCGGTCCGGCGATCGATATCTGCGGAAACATCGATATTATCAGAAGCCCGCCCAGGATCAGACCCCGGCGCCTGATGCGGAGCCGCGCCAGCGCGTATGCGGCGAATACAGACACGGACATGGTGACGAGCGTTGTGCATCCCGCCACGACAACGCTGTTGCGCACGTAGAGGAGGAGATCGTAGCGGCCGAAGGCGGAACGGTAAAACCCGAAAGACCCGGACGGAATGATTAAAGGAGGAATTGCGGTCACCTCGAGCGGCGTTTTGAACGAGGTAACAAGGAACCAGAGGAAGGGAAGCAGGCTGAATGCCGCAACTGCCGCTACCGCCAGAGCGAGTATCGCTGTTCTCTTCCACCTGCTCATTCGTCAGCTCCGAACATCTTCATTCCCAGCGCGCGTATATAGAAGACGCACACGGCGCAGGACACAAAGAACACCAGCACGGATATCGCAGAGCCGTAGCCCAGGAACCCCTCCGCGAAAATCTTCCGGTATCCGTAAAATTGCAGCACGTTGGTTGCGTCCGCCGGCCCGCCCTGAGTCATCACAAACACCAGGTCGAACACCCTGAATGCATCCAGGGTGCGGAACAACAGGGCGATGAGCAGCGACGACCGCACCAGCGGCAGAGTGATCGATTTAAAACGCTGCCAGGCGCCGGCGCCATCGATGAGCGCGGATTCGTAGAGTTCATCCGGTATCATCTGCAACCCCGCCAGCATGATGAGCGCGGCGAACGACGATGTCTTCCATACGTCGGCGATGATGATGGCGACAAAGGACATGGCCGGGTCGGCGAGCCATGCCTGGAACGAGGACGGGTCAGCGCCGAAGACAACGTAGTTGAGGAGGCCGTAGTTATCATTAAAGATGAAGCGCCACATCTGCGAGGCCACCACGGTGGGGATCGCCCAGGGCACCAGCACCGCCGCCCTGAGAACGCCCCGTCCCCGGAAGCTCCGGTTGATGACCAGCGCGATGCCGAGACCGAGCATGACCTCGAGCGCGGTGGAGACTATGACAAAAATCAGGGTGTGCGCTAGGGCCGCGCGAGCAACGGTGTCATGAAAAAGCTCAATGAAGTTCTCCGCACCCATAAAGATGCGTTCCGATCCGGGGAGACTCAGGATCGTTCCGCCCAGGCTCAGATACAGGGAGTAGAGAATGGGATAGAAGGCAAAGAGCAGTGCGACCAGGAGACAGGGCGCCAGGAGGAGCGCCGCGAATCTGACTTCTTCTGAAGCGTGTCCGCGCGCTCCGGTTTTTTTCGTGGCAGCCGTCATTGCGCGCGGGACCTCCGCATCATCGACTCGATCCACCGTATCCGGTCCGCCGCCTTGCCCGCCTCCTCTTCGACGCTTGCGTCCGGATCTGCTAGGGCCGTGCTGAAATAGCGCTGGAGCGCGTCTGACACTGCCGGGTAGAGGGGGGTGCGGGGACGCGGGGACGCGTTCAGAAAGACCGTCTTCATCTCTTTAAACTGCGGGTTGGCGGCGAGTACCTCCCGGTCGCGATACAACTCCTTCCTGGAGGGCGCGCGGCCCGCCTCGATGGCGAAGCGCTTCTGAATTTCGGCGCCTGTCAGAAATGCGATGAACCCGAGCGCCATTTTGCGGTTACGGGAAAAGGCGCTCACGCCGAGCTGCCACCCGCCGAGCGTGCTGCGGCTGCGGCCGCCCGGGAACCGCGGCAGGTAGGTCACGCCGACGCGCCCGGCAATACGCGAGCGGCGCGGGTCGCCCGCGATCTCCCATACGTACGGCCAGTTGCGGTGAAACAGGGCCCGACCCTGCACAAAAAGCGCCAGGGATTCCGGCTCCTGGTAGGTCAGGACGCCGCGCGGCGCCAGCCGGCCGATAATGTGTTCGCGGACATAGCGCACCGCCTCAATCGCCGCAGGCATCTGGATTTCCGGTACGCGCGTTTCGGGATCGAAGAGGCGGCCGTTGTTGCCCAGTATGAATTCCTGCATCACGCAGACCAGGCCCTCGTACTGCTTGAACTGCGCGGAAAAGACGCAGATATCGTTTCCCGTGCGCGCTTCTTCCCTCACGATATGGAGGCCCTGTCGCTCCATCTCCTGCCAGGTCGCGGGCGGCCGGTAGCCATATTTACGCAAAAGATCGCTGCGGTAAAAAAGCATACCCGCGTCGATAAAAAGCGGGACCCCGTACAACCTTCCGCCACAGGTATTGGCCGCGATCGCCCCGGGAAGGAATTGCTCCCGTTCTGCCGGCGGCAGGAGTTCATCGATGGGATCAGCCCAGCCGGCGGCGGCGAATTCCGGGACCCAGATCACGTCCATGAAGAAGACGTCGACCTCCGGACTCCGGTTCCTCAGCTTCTGGGCAAGCATATCGTGAAACGATGTCGACGAGCTGGGACCGAACTCGCGAATAACCGTAATCCCCGGATTCCTTTTCTCAAATTCCGCTATGATGCTTTTCCATACCTCGGGATGACCGGGGTTCCAGGTGACGAAGCGGAGCACGTTCGGCGAAACCCTCTTCGGGTCAGAGCAGGATGCATGAGAGGTAATAATACAGAGCGCTATCAGAGCACTGGCGAGTACAGCGGCCATGCGCCGCGTCCCATCAGGGTGGCGTCTTTGTTTCAATTTGCCGGAGGGATCACGCCTGGTGTATAGACAGTATGTCCGGTTTTGTATGATAGACATGGTTGATACTGCCAGCCGCCGGAATTATCACCTGGAGCGGAATCTCACTGTCACGTCTTACATTTCCAGAGGAAAGTACCGGCCTGATTGCATAACAAACGCATCAGATCACGTCCTGCGTATCACGCTGTCCAGCTCAATCGCTTTTTCATGGATGATTTTCGAAAACTCTATGATTTGGCTGTTGCTCGCCGAAATCTCCATGGCCATCTCGGAAAGCCGGTCTATTGTATTCTGCGTGTGCGCCATGGAGTTCTTCTGCTCGTTGGTCGAGATCACGATCTCCTTCGACATTGTGTCAATCACGTCAGCCTCGCGGATCACCATCTCCAGCGCCCGGCTCTGCTTCATCATGATTTCACGCACCGCATTCACGCCCCTTCCGATGGTGTCCACCATTCTCAAAATAAGATCCGTTGATTCCTTCGTGCCGGTAACGATGCGCGCTCCTGCCTCGATGTCCGTTATAATCTTCGATATCTGCTTTCCGATCTCCTTCGAGTTGTCCGAGGTCGCCTGCGCCAGTTTCCCGATCTCGTCCGCGACCACTGCGAACCCCCGCCCGTATTCCCCCGCGCGCGCTGCCTCGATGGCCGCATTCAGCGAAAGGAGGTTGATCCGGTCCGATATCTCGTCGATCATGGCGATGAACCTGCTGATCTCGGCCCCGCCGGTATTGATGATGTTCATCGTGTCCGTCATGTGCCTGAGGCTCTCGCCGGTGGATGTTGCAGAGCCCAATATGTTTCGTATTGAATCCTCGACTTTCTGGCTCTCCTCTACCAGCCCCTTCTGGGCCTCACTGAGCTCGTTCACCAGCTGCTTCGATTTCTCGCCCTCGTCTTTCTGCGTTATGGTGGAGCGGTATATCGTCTCCACCGCAGCGGACAGCTCTTCGAACGTCGCGGACATCTCCTCGCTCGTGGACGCCTGTTCCATGGAAAGATCGGCGAACCGGGCGGTGATTTCGTTCAGCTGCGTGCTGACCTTCGTGAATTCCTCGGTCAGGCCAGTGGCGGATCCCACGATTCCCTCCAGATACACGGCGCGCTCCCGCGCGGTCTTTTCGTTTTCCTTCTGCTCCTTGAGCAGAACCCCCATTCTCTTTTGCATTACGTTTATCTTGTCCGATAGTGCCAGCGACAGGAGTATCACCGTCATGGAGGTGCCGAGCTGCATCGACCAGCGGGTAAAAAAATTGCCGGGCAGAAATCCGGTCATGGACGCTACCGTGATGGGGCCGGTTATGATCAGCGGCGTGAACGCTATCATGCAGATCAGCGCCGCGCGCGATGGAGGCTTGAGCCTGAAAAGCAGAATATACACGAGAAAAAGGCACATGATAATAAAAACGCCGACATAGGAAAAGACCGCCATAAGGGCCGCATCCACCGGTCCGATAAGGGCAAACCCGGCCACCAGGACCGCGGGAATTTTTACGGCAAAGGTTAAAAGTTTATCCAACCGAGGGAAATGTTTCTTTATCTCCACATATGAGGTAAGGAAAAAGCCTAAAAAGAAAAGGAAGACCGGCACCAGGAACGGGAGGGAATGGCTGCTCCACCAGGTTGCGCCTGGCCAGAGATATTGCATTGCGAATCCCTTAAAGGAGAAGTCAAACAGGGTAAATGCCGCAATAAAAAAAACATAGTAGATATACGATATATCGCGCACTGATATGAAGATGAAAAGGTTATAAATCATCATAACGCACATGAGACCGTAGTAGAACCAGTATACGGGGATTTCATTCGATAAGTGTTCCTCATACCCATCGCGCGAAAGGATGTTAAGGTTAAAGTTGATGGAATCTATGGATTCAATACGGACATAGTACATGACCGGCCCGGGCCCCTGAGCAACCCTGAAGATAAAATTACGGCTCCTGATATCCCGATTGCTGAAGGGCCGCCAGTCACCCTGTTTTTTTACGATGAACCCGCCGGACCCGTCAGGGATGTACAGATCAATGTTATCAATGGGCGGAAAGTCGAATTCGAGCAGCCATTCATATTCCCTGTCAAACCGGCTGTCTACCGTGAAACGGAACCAGTATCGATACCGAGTATATCCGAAATTGATGCTATCAGTTTCGGATGCAGTCCACTTGAGGGACTTTTTCGACACATCATCTATTGTAAGTTTCTTCTCTTTATCAATGATGTATTCCAGTTGACTGCCGATGTTCTTTATAACAAGGGATTTATCGATTGCAACAGGTTGAGCTGCAAAAACATTGACAGTATGAAGCGAGATGACCAGATAAAGAAAGATATTCAAACCAATAAAGTGTATACTTTTGCCGGACACAGATTTCATACAAACTCCTGACCGTATAACAACAGATTATTACTGCACGATAGAGGGAGATCAATTGACAATTCATCAATGCAGAAAATTTATTTTACGTCAAGCAGGATATAAAAATTAACTTGTTGTAAAATCGGGTCTCGTGTTCGCCGGAAAGCTTCACCGGCGCGTGACAAGAGGTTTCGCCCCTGAGGTCTCATGACTTGCAAAAAATATCATAACTGAAAAAAACCACACAAGTAGTTGACATTTTAATATTTCGCGTATAAATTGTTCACGATAGAATGTAGCCGAAATCCATGGGAACCATGGATACGGGGGACCCGATTAAATGGGGCGTATTCCTGTTAAGGATAGGGTACTTCCAGACCCGAGCCCGCCAGCTAACCTCGCAGGCTTTTGGAAGGGCATCTGACAGGAATAAGCGAACTGCCGATGTGCCGGCAGTTTTTTTATATCCATGCCTCATGCCTTTACCGTGAGGATTCATGGAATCATATTATGCCAGTCCTTCTCTGCGGGAGAAGGCATATCGCACAAAAACATGTCCGCCCGACTGTATCGCGGGTTCTGGCCCACGCCATTTTCATCGCCGAACAAGCCCTCATCCATCGGATAGAGAATACCACTCGGGCACCAAGGTGTGTGCATGATGAATCTCCTCATAATAATAAAAATCATCTCTCTCCTTTGCATCATACTCGCTGTTTTTATGGCGGCGCCGGCCGGCATCGCGCTCTATTTGTCCGAGGCCCTCGCGTTCAGGGCCTTCGCGATAACAATATCTATCGTGATCGTCCTGTCAGTCATTGCACTTATCTTTATCAGGGGACGCAGAATAAAACTTCTTTCAACCAGGGACGGCTTCCTCATCGTTACCCTGAGCTGGATCGCAATGGCGGCAATCGGCGCCATGCCCTTTTACATTTCCGGAGGCATCCCTTCATTCACAGACGCTTTTTTCGAAACCATGTCCGGTTTCACGACCACCGGGGCTTCAATCCTTGCGGATATCGAGTCCCTCCCCCGCTCCCTGCTGTTCTGGCGCTCCCTGACCCACTGGCTGGGAGGCATGGGAATCGTCGTGCTCGCGGTGGCCATACTGCCGCTGATGGGCATCGGCGGGCTCCAGCTCATACAGGCCGAGGCGCCGGGCCCCACGGTCGACAGGCTCACGCCGCGCATCGCCGACACCGCGAAGCGGCTCTGGTTCATCTATATCGGGTTCACCATTGCGGAAACGCTTCTCCTCATGCTGGGCGGCATGGACCTCTTTGACGCGACCACGCACACCTTCGGCTCTATCGCGACAGGCGGCTTCTCCACAAAAAACGCGGGCGTGGGCTATTTCCATTCCGCGTATATCGAGGGAGTCATCACGCTCTTCATGATGCTGGCCGGGATTAATTTCACGCTCCATTACCGTCTGTTCACCGGCAGGCTCAAGCCCATATTCCGCGACAGTGAATTGAAGGCGTATCTCCTGATACTGGCGGCGGCGACGGCGCTGGTGGCGTTTTCCCTGTACGGGAACATCTATCCGACGGTGGGGAAAAGCCTGCGCTATGCGTCATTCCAGGTGGCCAGCATAATGACCGCCACCGGGTTCGCCAGCGCCGACTACGAGCAGTGGCCCCTCATGGGCCAGATCGTGCTGTTCATACTCATGTTCGTGGGCGGCTGCACCGGCTCCACCTCCGGCGGGGTCAAGGTGATGAGGCTCGTGGTGCTGTTCAAGCAGGCCGTCAACGAGATGAAGATACTGGTGCATCCCCGGGGCGTGTTCACTCTGAAATTGAACGGCAGCATGGTGAGAAAAAATATCGTATATGCCATCTCCGCTTTCTTCTTCCTGTACGCCGCGGTTCTGCTGGCGGTCACGACCATCGTGGCCTCGGCCGGGCACGACATCACCACTTCATTTACCGCCGTGCTGGCGACGCAGGGAGGGATAGGGCCGGGTTTCGGCAGGGTCGGGCCGATGGACAACTACTCCTTTTTTGAAAGCCATGTCAAATGGGCTCTCTGCTTCGCCATGCTGGCGGGACGGCTGGAGCTGTACACCGTTCTCGTCCTGTTTACGCCGGGCTTCTGGCGGAAATGAAGTCTTCGCCGATTACACATTTCCATTGCAGATGAAAAAGACCGGCCCCTGATCATATCCTGCGTAAAATATCAGAGCCCTCTATCATGGCTGAAATATGTTTCCGGTCAGTTTCCGTGATCTGCGGAAGAGGAGACCTCACGGTCGGCCTGACGGGGTGTCCCAGCTGCCGCAGCGTTTCTTTAAAAACCGCCTGCCGGGAGCTCCTGCCGATCATGGTGGGGAACGGCAGGCGGGTTACGGCCTTGAAGGCGATCTTTTGAGCAGCAGCCGGAATTTTGAAGCTGTTCATGAGCCCGATATGCCTGTAGATAGCGTCCTCGATCCGGCGCGCGTTACGGTAGTCCCCGGCCATCCAGCTCGTATAGCATTCAACAACCGCCCCGGGAGCCACAGAGGGGATGGAGCACATGACGCCCGAGCCCCCTGATTTCAAATTCGCCAGGAGGAGCTGGCTGGTCCCGCTGAACAGCGAGAAATTATGGCCGGACGCATTCCGTATGTTCCGCTTCATTTCAGCCCTGCACACGGAGCTTTCTTTTGCCCCGATTATACCGCTGATGGTATACAGTTTCTTCATTTCATCAGGTTTAAAGAACAATCCGGTGATCTGGGGAAAATGATAATACATGACCTGTTTTCTGGTGGACCGGGTGATACGGGAATAGAAAGAGAACACATCGTTGAAGCGCAGTGGATAATAGGCGGGGAGCGCCACCAGGTAGGCATCGAAAAGGATCCTGTCCACTCTTTTAAAAAAAGCCACAATTTCAGCAAGGCTGAGAAAGGTACAGCCGACAATGACCGGAATTCTATTTTTTACTTTTTGTGTAACTGCTTTAACAATACTGAATTTCTCATCAATAGAAAAATAGGGTGATTCACCTCCGCTGCCGAGAACGAGCAGGCCATGGCAGCCTTCGGATATGTAATATTCGACCAGATGCTTCAGCCCATTAAGGTCAAGACTTTCATCCGGGTTCAATGGGGTCGGCACAACAGGGTACACCCCGTGATATCTTCCTTCGCCTGCCATGACATCACCTCAAACATTTTTCTTTGATTCTGAATTTAGGCAGGTACCTGCCGGTTCGCCTGCAATACTCTGCATATGTCGTCCCATGAAGATCCATCAAATACTTTTCTTCCTTAATTACCATTCGATGAATATATAGAAGAGAAATTACAACCAGCATTAACAGAATTACGCTGGGTGCTATTAAAAAAAATCCTGCAATCTGCATAAAATAAGCTACAAAATATGGATTGCGGCAGAACCGGTATACGCCTTCATCCACCAGGTCTACCCTCTGATGCTCAAGAACCCCAACACGCCAGGATGCACCCAGTTGGATCGAAGAAACAAGGGCGAGAATAAAAGCCCCAACAAGAAAAACCATACCGGCAATCAGAACACCGGCGCTGTTTTTCATTACATCAATCGGAATTACCCTGGCATAAAAAGCGGGAAAGAAGAGAGAAAAAATTGACACCGAAAAAACGAGAACGAAGCAGAGTACAATATTTTTTACGTCCCGGTTCGCCGCATTAACGGCCACGCCGGTTTTTTTGCGGGTTATAATATTTTTCAGGATAAAAAAAGTCTGAAATAGAATAATATACGCAACAGCAAACCATTTTACATTGGAGTATACCACATCCATCTTTCACCTCAATACATTAAAGGGCGCCTCAATGCGAAGCTACGAGTTTATCTTAACCCCCTTATTGTATGTTAATTGAACGGTATTGTCAATATCATAAATAATTATCCGGGAAACCGGGGACAGCGACATGCCCGGACAAGCATCTGAACCGGGTCCGGCACACGATATTCCACCGGCGTAATGGGGCATAGCCACGTCCGACCCGAATCGCATCCCAGCTTAAAACTTATACGCGCCGCTTATAATCTCTTTATACATTGCGTCATCAACAGGAACATAGGTATCCGTGCCGGGCAGAAGGACATACAGTCCGCCACTCACCTTCTTTCTGTCATAGCCGTCGGATTTCAGAGCGGTTTTCTTGATCTTATGCGTGGGCGTCCATTCGAAATCCCGCACCAGACGAATGAACAGGGGCACCGCATACTTGGGAAGGGCCGACCTGAGGTGCTCCGCCAGCGCGCTGAAGTCAAGACTCCCGCCATCCGCGATAACCGCAGCCATGCCCGCCTTCCCGTCTCCCGCCGGCATGGCGACGCCGTACACCGCCGAGGATTCCACTCCCTTAAAAGAATCGAGCGCTTTCTCCACTTCCCCGGTCGCCACGTTTTCGCCCTTCCAGCGGAAGGTATCCCCCAGCCGGTCGACAAACTGCGCCTGCCCGTAGCCCATATTCCGGAGCATGTCCCCGGTGTTGAACCAGGCGTCGCCCTTTCTGAAAACGTCCCTGAGTATCTTTTCCTCGGTCTTCTTCTTGTCGCTGTAACCGGAAAAGGGCGTCTTCTCCGATATCTCCATGATGCAGAGGCCCGGCTCGCCCTTTTTCGCCTTTACCGCCATGCCATCCTTATCCCTGACAATGGAATTATTCTCAACATCATATTTCACAATGGCATATGGGGTCAGGCTCATGCCGACGCAGTAATCGAAATTCATGATATTGGTCAGGACGCCGACGCCCTCAGCCGCGCCGTAGAACTCGTAGACTTTCCTTATCCCGTAACGCTTCTTGAAGCTCTTCCAGATATCGGGCCTGAGTCCGTTCCCGATTATGTATTTCAGCGTGGTCCGGTCCTGCCCCGGCACGCCCGGCTGGGCCATCAGGTACCGGCACACCTCGCCGATATAGATAAAATGAGTTGCCTGAAATTTTTTCACGTCATCAACAAAGCCGCTCGCGCTGAACTTTCTCCTGATGGCCACGGCCGCGCCGCTGTACAATGCCGGCGGCCAGCCCACGGTCAGGGCATTTGTGTGGAAAAACGGCAGGGGGACGTAGATGGTGTGCCGTGATTGTACCGGCGTCACCACCCTGCCCCACCAGAACATGGCAGAGAGGGCCCGCTTGTTGATGATGACCGCCGCCTTGGGGAGCCCGCCGGTGGTGCCGGACGTGTACACGTACGCGATGCGGTCTCTGACAGTCAGCTCTTTCGTCTCCGGCAGGTTGTTCGCCGGCATGTCCCGGAGAAGCGCGTTTAACTCGTTTTTTTCCTGCAGCCTGCCGATCGCCGGGTCCTTTACATAGCAGAGAAAGGACCCTTTCGTATCAACCGAGTCTTCCACTTCCTTGAAGAAGCCGTAACATTCCTCGCCCACGACTATGACGCTGCCTTTGTTGAGATTGAAGCTGTGAACCAGGGAATCGCCCCGCTGGTTTATGTTTATCATGGAGCATACCGCCCCGATCTTCGAACAGCCGCAGTACAGGACCAGCAGTTCCGGCCTGGTGTCGATGCACACGGTAACCGCGTCCCCCCTGGCCACCTTTTTTGATTTCAGGAAGTGCGCGAACCTGTTCGCGCTTTCATTCAGCTCCCGGTATGTCAGCATGCCGTCGTGCGACTTGATCGCCATGCGTTCCGGATACTGTGCCGCGATGGTCTCGAGCATGAGGCCCCATGACATGTTCTTTTTCCCGCTGATCATCCCGAGACCCTTAATCGCATGATACGCGATAAAGGGTACACGCGCGACAAACGGCACGAACTTGACCAGGAACTCAAGAGGGCCGATTTTCTGCCGATACTGGATGGTTGATTTTTCATTCATGATGACTCACTCCTCATCGAGGGATAGTATAATTGCACCGCAGACCATTCCATTATAAAACATCTGGCGGGATATTATGCAAGCGTTAAACCAATAATTCTTATGCCCGACCCATAAAAACAAGACATCATCCGGCCCGTGAATGAGCTTCTCCGGTTATCGCGACGGCCTGTTCCTTTCACGGTATGCCGCCGGGGCAACTCCCATCACCCTCAGAAACATGCGGTTGAACGTGCTCAGGCTCTCGAAGCCGGCTGAAAAAGCGACCGTGATGATGCTGTCATCCCTTTCAATGAGCTTCTCCGCCGCGTCTCTGACGCGAAGCTCATTGATAAATTCCTTTAATCTCTTGCCGGTATAGACCCTGAAGCACTTGCTCATATGATTGGGGCTGATATCCAGCGATGCCGCCAGGTTCTCACGCGATATATCGCTGGTATAATTTGCCTGAATATACGCAATCGCCTGTTTTAGTTTTTCTCTGGTCGCGGGAGATATCTGATAGTCACGTCCGTGGCCGGCGCCGGCGCTTTTTCTACCACGCGGCCCTTCAGACTCAAACTGCAGCATGATCGAGTCAAGAAGATCAGAGAGAGCCCGGGCATCTCTATCGGAAAAGGGCGACTGTCGATTGAAGCGGCACACCCCGACAATACTGTTTTCAGATATGACCCTGACGGACGTGGCAGGCATCCCTCTTTCGTTCAGCCCGCCATCCCCGACAACATCGATACCATGACGCGTCTGACGCGAATCATCCCTGGCGGATGTTACATGAATATAGATCACACGGGAACTCCCCGTTTCTCCGGGATCGATGCACGAAGAATAGAGTGCCTCCTGCGGACCGGCGGTGTTCGCCATGGCTTTGTCTGCATCGCGACACTCATCAATCATCATGTTTACTTTACTCATGCGTGCCTGCGGAATAATGATATTACCTGAATATGAACAGGCCGTTCTTCATGACCGCCTGCCCCGAGCCGTTAAACACGGCAAAGGGTTGTTCCCCTCGTGTCAGAGGCGTATAGCCGACAAGGCTCAGGGTCTGACCGGGAAGGACGTATGCTGAAAAGCGTCCCCGTATCAATTTCAGGCGCGTGAGGTCATCGGCCAGCAGCTGTCGCGTCAGCGACGAGCAGCACATTGCCATGAAGCAGACCCCGTGGAGGATCGTGCGCGGCAATCCCGCCACTTTCGCCAGGAAAGTGCTCGTGTGTATGAAATTGTTGTCTCCCGACACAACGGCGTAGGAGAGCTGCTGGCCTTCCCAGGTTCTGATCTCGGTGCGGAACACCTCCTCGCGGACCGGCTCTTCACCCGCCGCCCGCATCACCGGGGCCGGACGCCTGCCGGTGCCCCTGACTAGGAAGCCCATCAACGCCTCTGCGGCAACTCTGTTTTTGACAATCCCCTGCACGCTGACGGTCATCATCTCGCCGGCAGGGGTGTCCCGGATCTCCTTAATAAACACCCTGCCGCGGATACTGTCGCCCACCCGCACCGGCATATGCCAGATCACCTCCTGCTCGCCATGGACCATCCTCAGAAGATTCAGACCCAGCTCGCGGTGGGTGAGAATAAGCTTTAGCTGATCATATACCAGGCCGGACAGGTAAAAGGGAGGCGCTACCGCGCCCTCTCCTGTATATGCGGGGTTATCATCACCGGTCGCCTTTGCATAGGCCAGGATCCCGACCCGGTCTACCACTCGCTCAGGTATATCGAGCGCAAATCCTGTCATATCGCGGTTCAGCGCCCGGGAATTTCTGTTCCTGATAAGGGCAGCCATGAGCCCCACGGTTTCACTTGCCATTATACGCTCCATCCCGCCGTGCCATCGAAAAAACAACATGCCTTATGATTTCAAATATACCAGAGTCGAAGCAGGATTATATCATGTAAAATTACAGATGTGCCGACTGTAGTTATTTTACTCTTCATTCGAATATTGTAATAAATATATAGATCGCTGCGCGAATGAGTCTTCCTGCATCATGATTTTCAATTCAATTCCGGTTCAAAAATCATGATTATGGAAGATGTCACGCTATCATTACCAGAAAAATTATTTACAATTCCCGTACTAATGTATATACCATTCTCGCGAACAGACACTGTGTCAGAAAACGGCCATATATTGAGACCCTATCCCAACAGGTTTATCATGCGTCGGGAAAAAGAGCTGAGCGGCCGAAGACTGTTTGAGTTTTCACTGTTTTTATCCGAGTTCCGCAGGCCGCGATGCTTTCTTCCGAAGCTTCATCGGCCTATCGGAATTGGTTATTATTCCCGGAGAAAGTCATGATCAAGAAAATAGTAGTAACGCTAGCAGGTATCATCGCTGCCTGCGCCCTGCTCGCAGGGTATGTCATATTTCAGGCCAAAAAAACGCCAGCCGCCAATGCCAGTGCCCTGCTCAGAACGACCGCCGGGCATGATAATAAAATCGTGGCCTGCCTCGGCGACAGCATCACCCACGGCGCTGTCAGCTTTGATTATGTGGGCCTCCTCTCCGATGACCCGGAATTAAAAGACTACGTCTTCGCCAATGAAGGGATAAACAGCAGGCTGGCATACAACCTGCTACAGGTTTCGGACAGAGTCGTTGCCCTGAAACCGGATTATATTTTCATACTGATAGGCACCAACGACCTGAAGGGGTCCCTTTCTGAAGAGGAAAAAGAGTACTACAATGACCTCTGGCACCTCCCCCGGAAGCCGACACGACAGTGGTTCGCCGATAATTACCGGCAACTGGTTCATACACTTAAAACAAACACCGATGCGAAAATCATACTTATATCAATTCCGCCGCTGGGTGAAAATATTGACAGCGCTCCGTTCAAGCTGGCCGTCGACTATTCACGATTGATCAGGGAACTAGCGACCGGGAACGGCGTGTCATACATCCCGTTCAACGAGGTCCTTTCCGACGAGCTCGTCAAAGGCGGGAAGAAAAACGCGCGGCCCTACTCGCGCGATCAATGGTTCATGTACAGCGCCATCCTGCAGCACTATCTCCTCTGCAGGGACTGGAACGCCATATCCGATGACCGCGGCCTGCGATTTCTGACGGACAACATACATCTCAATGAACGAGGCGGGAAGATACTCGCGGCGCTGATAAAAGAAGCGCTGGTGTCTTCAGACAGGTCAACACATGAACATTAATTTCACCGAAATGATAATCTTTTTCAGCGGCATGCTGTACCTGCTTAACGCGGTGATATATCTTTTTGAAAGGAACAAAACAGCACCGCATTTCATCGTTATAGGACTCCTTTTTACCGTGGGGATATGGCAACTCTATCATGGATGCATGGTATCAGGGCTGCTGATGCAGTACCCCCATCTCGCCATTGTCCATGTCCCGTTCCTGTATCTGACCGCGCCATTTTTGTATTTCTTTTTAAAAATACTCTGGGGATACAACTTTGCATTTACCCGGAAATCGGCGCTCCACCTGCTTCCCTGCGTTGTCCTGACAGTGATGCTCCTCCCCTTCTACCTGAAAACGCCTGACGAGAAACGCGAGCTGATCATGAATCCCTTTGGCCATTCGCTTGAATATCCATTCTACAGCGTTATAATATTTCTTGTCGTCATGTCAATCGGCGTCTATGCCGTTGCGTCCATCTCAAGAAGCCTCCCGCTCTTCAGAAAGAAGGGGCTCGCCATCAAAAAAATGACACTCTACTCCCTTATCGTTATTGCCACCAATTATTTCCTGATATTTTTCTACATATTCGGCTTCACCATGGTAAAGGTATTTGGTTATTCACGCGATTTCTATTTCTTCGTGATAAAAACACTGTCGCTGATGCTGGGTTTTCAGATATGCCTGCTGATGATCATAAAAATAAGATACCCGGATTATTACTCGCGAATCAGCGAAGAAGGCCAGAGAATACGATACGCATCTTCGCGAATAGAGGGTCTCAACGTGCGGGACGTGCTGGACCGGCTCACGCAATTGATGGAAGTGGATAAGATTTTCTGCGACGAGGACCTTACCCTGGTGGGTCTGGCCCGGGAGATCGATATATCGCACTACCAGCTGTCCCAGATCCTGAACGAGCGCCTCAGCAAGAACTTCAATTCGTTTATCAATGAATACCGGATACGGGAAGCGGAAAAACTGCTCGTTGAAGAGCCGGGCCGTTCGGTAACGAGCATCTCCTATGCAGTCGGCTTCAATACTATCTCATCATTCTATAACTCATTTTCAAAGATGCACAACATGTCACCGGCGGCGTTCAGGAAAATCGCGACCAGGGACAAAAAATAGTACATCCCGGTCGATTGTGCCTGTCTCCGGCAATTTCTCACATTATTTTTTCCATTTTATGCATCCTGCCCCGTCTCTTTTATGATGATTCTGGAATTATGACGATTCCAAAATCATGATCCAAGAAGACCGATCCAGCATCCCCATGTATATTTAAAAAACCATACAGACGGTTTTTATCAAAGATCAGACCGGAACTCTACAACTTTATACTCGGGGGTGATATAATGGGAAACACTAAAAAGCTGCCTGTTCTTTTCTACTTTTTACTTACTTTCGTATTACCTTTAACATCCTGCAGCGATCAAAGCTCAGGATTTCCACACCCGGGTATCAATAATGCAGACAATCCAGAAAATGAAAGCGATGTGTAAATCAGCTGTGATTATGCAAAAAACAAATTTTAAGAGTTCATTTTCAATATTTAATTTACCTGGAGTAAATATATGAAATCATTATTGAGAACCGCCATAGCTGCCGCATGTTTTATTTTTCTGTTTTCATTTATTTCCGGATGCTGGCTGCAACCCGAAAATGTCCTCGGCACCCTGGAGCGTGAAACACCGCAGGGAACCATCATCGGACAGCTTCATACCCACAACGGGTATGAATGCCAGCGCTACCTGGGCATCCCGTACGCCAAGGCGCCGGTGGGCGACCTGCGCTTCAAGCCGCCGCAGGACCCCGCCCCATTTAAAAACGGCAAACGCGAGGCCTTCGATTACGGTCCCATGTGTCCCCAGCTCGTATACGGGGTACTGCTGAGCGGCGACGAGGATTGCCTCTTTCTCAACGTGTGGGCGCCCAGGGACGCGAAGCCGGGCGATCGGTACCCGGTCATGTTCTTCATGCATGGCGGGGGCAATAATCTCGGCAGCGGCAACCAGGCCCTGAGCGATTTCCTCGGCATGGCTGAAGAGGCTGTCGCGCTGGACGGCCTCAACTATTTCTTTGACCGGCTCAAGAAGATCACCACCCTTGATGAGCCGATCTACCAGGGGAATTACCTGGCGGCCAGGCACAACGTTATCCTGGTCACCATCAACTATCGCCTGGGCCAGCTGGGGCACCTCGCCCATCCCGATCTCGGTGAGGGAAGCGGCAATTTCACTTTCCTTGACATGGTCAAGGCCCTGCAGTGGGTGAACCGCTCAATCGCGAATTTCGGCGGCGACAGGGACAATGTTACCATATTCGGGGAATCCTCGGGCGCCTGGGACGTGTGTGCGCTCATGAACATGCCGGCCGCGAAGGGGCTCTTTCATAAAGCCATCATGGAAAGCCAGGCGTGCCTCTCAAGGACGATCGAGCAGGCCGAGGATTATGCAAGTCCCTACATCCGGGCCTCCGGATGCAGTGATGCGGCCGATGTCGGCGCATGTCTGAGAAAGGCGGACATTAATTACTTCGTGACCGCGATGTCGTATTTGTATGGATTATACTGGAGGAGCTTCGGGTTTATCCCGCATATACCGGCCGTTGACGGGACGGTCTTTCCGAAGCACTTCGCCGAAGCCATTACCACGGACCAGTTCAACCATGTGCCGCTCATCATCGGCAACAATCAGAACGAGCTCGCCGTGGCCATCGCGTCCGACATCGGGTTCAACTGTCCCCTGGACGCCAACCTGGCCATTTTCGCCCGGCACCTCAGGGCGCCGATGTACCAGTACCGGTTTGTCCATCATCCCCTGAACGACATGATACCGGTCATACACATGTTCGAGCTGCCCTATGTATTTGGCGCCACCAGGGACCTCTTCGGCGGCACGCTGAAACGGGAGATCGCGGTGGAGAATGTCGTGAGCTCCTACTGGACCAGCTTCGCGCGCACGGGCGATCCAAACAGCGGCGACCAGATCTACTGGCCCCCGTATGACCGCGCGTCGCAGCGCTATCTGAAACTCAAGGCGACGCCCGAGGAGGACGCGGGCGACATCATCTATTACCAGAACAACTGCGTCCTGTGCGATCCTCTTCTCAACGCAGTAATGGGCGAACAGATTGTCTTCTGGTGACCGGCAATGCCGGCGCCACCCGCGGCCCTATCCCGTTTTCTTAATATAGTCGCACGCGGAAAGGGCCGCCTTCGCCCCCTCTCCTCCCGCGATGATGATCTGCTTGTAGGGGACCGTTGTGACGTCCCCGGCCGCGAATATGCCGGCGCTGCTGGTCCTGCACGCGCAGTCCACGGCGATCTCCCCTGACTCGTTCATGTCAACGATCCCGCGGGCGAACCCGCTGTTCGGCGCGAGGCCTATCTCTATGAATATTCCTTCCGCCGCGATCTCCATGACTGAGCCCGTTCCCTCGTCCCGGACGGCCACCGCCCGCACCTCGTTCTCGCCGATGATCTCCAGCACCGAGCTTGCGTACCGGTAACTCACGTTCCCGAACGCGGCCAGACTGTCCACGAGCAGACCGTCGGCGGTCAGCCGGTCAAGGTTCTGGACGACGATGACTTCCTTCGCGATCGCCGCCAGATCGATCGCGGCCTCGACGCCGGAATTGCCCCCTCCGACAACCACGACGGTCTTGCCCGCGAAGAGCGGGGCGTCGCAGATCGTGCAGTAGGCGACCCCGCGCCCGGTCAGCCTCTGCTCGCCCGGGACCCCCAGCTTCCTCCACGACTTGCCGGAGGCCAGCACCAGGGCCCTCCCCCTGATGGTCCGCCCGTCATCGAGGTTCACCTTTTTCACCGCGCCGTCCTCGATGGACGCGACCCCGGCCCCCTCGCCGTAGCCGACGGCGAACTGCTGGACCTGCTCCCTGAACTTTTCCACCAGGTCGACGCCGTTGATAAAGCGATACCCCATGTAGTTTTCGACCGATGATGTTTCCGACACCTGCCCCCCCAGGTGCTTGATGATTATGGCCGTATCAACGCTCTTGCGCATGCAGTAGACGGCCGCGGTCAGGCCCGCCGGGCCGCCGCCTATGATGACAACGTCATAGGTCCGTTCACTATCCAGGGGTACCGCGTTCTTTTCATTGACAAACGATACCGCGTTGAGATTAAAATCCACGTTGACCCTCCTGGATCAGTTTTCCCGGTAGGTTATCGTCTGGTCCCTCTTCACGCCAAAATCATACACGTCCCGGTGCGAATCGAGAAGAATATTGATCGTGTTCCCCTTGATCATACTGCCCGTGTCAGCGACAACATACTCCTTGCCGTCATAGGTCACGATCGATCCCATGGGGATCACGTTCGGGTCGGCCGCGCAGATGTTCCTGCCCTCATCCAGAAGCTGCTTCATCGTCTGCCCGGTGGACACCATGCCCTTCCATTTTTCCGTGTTGCACCTGGCGCAGGGGCAATAGGCATACACCGTGACGGTCAGTGTTTTCCCGGATCCCACCAGAGAGCCGAGAATCCCCTCTTCAGATTTTTTTTCCTCTTTTGAGCATCCGGAACACCCGGAGCAGCCTGTCATCACGACCGCGGAAAGCAAACAGACTGACAGGACAGCGCACGCATGCAGAATTTTTTTTTGTTTTCGTTTCATTGCATTCTCCTCCTCACGCAGGATAAAACAGGACGCATGGATTTTCATATCAATAATGTACACAAGCTTTGCCTGCGCGGCAATTTTTATCAACAATTATTCAGACCGGCTTACCCTCGCCGATACGCGCCGTTCCACAGCCCGGTAAAAAATCGTTGCGCGTTTTTACCGACATAGCGGTTGTTATATCCGCCTTCCTGGACTACCAGGAGAGGGAGGCGCGCGGTCCCGATCATGCCCCCGATCGCCTCGAAGTCATCGCCGGTAAGCTGCCAGGTCCCGGTCGGGTCACCCTTCGCGGTATCGAGCCCGAAGGCCACCACCAGAAAATTCGGGCTGAAATTCCTGATATACGATATCGCCCTTCGCAGATATTTACGGTATTCCACGCCTCCGGTGCCCCGCTTCAGCGGGTAGTTGATATTAAACCCGGCGCCGGGGCCGGCGCCCGTCTCGTCGTCGTATCCGGAGAAATAGGGGTATTCGAATTCAGGGCTCGCGTGTATTGACACGGTCAGCACGTCTTCTCGCTCATAGAATATCTCCTGCTGCCCGTTTCCATGGTGATAGTCTATATCGAGAACGGCCACCGTGCCGAACCTGCTTAAAAAATTTGCGGCTATCGCCGTCGAATTCAGATAGCAGAAGCCGCCGGCATATCCCCTGCCAGCATGGTGACCCGGGGGCCTGACCAGGGCGTACGCCATGCGGGCGCCAAAGACAAGGGAGGAAGCGCCGGTCAGAGCGCAATCCACCGCGTTCCGTGCGGCGAGGAACGCGTTCCGGTTGATCGGGCTGTAGATATCAATGCAGTAATACCCCACGTGCGAGCTTAGCTTCCGGGGCCTTCTGACGTCCTTGCGGATGGGAAACACGTCCGGGTAGAGCGATTTTCCCGGCTCAAAGGTTTCCGATACCATCTTCAAATAGTCATAAAAATCCTTTGCATGCACATCGGTGATCAGGGACGCGGGGAATTTTTTTATGCCGGCGCGGCGGAACAGCCCCGTTGTCATGATGGATTTCAGGATCGCTTCCACCCGTACCGGCGACTCCACATAGCCACGCTCTTTCACATGGTGGATATGGTGCCGGTCGTTATATATCAGTAGTATCTTTTTATCGTCAGGGACATACCTGGCGACAACGTCGCTCGTTTTTTTCCGATGCCGGTGCGGCATCAGCCGCAGCGGATCATCGCGGAGGCTGTTGACAACCGTGTTTATTTCTCCGGCGGAGTATATTCCTTTATACTTCCTCTCAAGGATCAGCCTGATTATTCTTTTTGCCAGCTTTAATTCCGGGGAATACATGCGGCCGAGGGAATCGAACATGAGGTAATAGCCAACCGGGTAGTGCTTCCCGCTGATTGCCTCATGCAGGATATTGTCAATCGGACGCGCGCCATGCCGCTCATAGAACCGCAGGCGGGAGATATTTTCCCGTCTGACCGCATCGTCAATGCTGCCGCCCGATCCCTCGCTCTGGCAATCAAAGAAGATGCCGAAGCATTGCAATCTGAGCGCCTCCTCCCGGACCCGCTCATACAGCGATCCGCCGACACCGCCGCCAGGCCGCCTGAAGTCCGCGGCAAGCATGTCCAGGTAGCAGAACCTGTTTTTCGGGTCATGCGACAGGAGGGCGAACCCCTTGACGTCGCCGCGCGCGTCATCCGCGACAAAAAGCAGATAGCGCATCTGTTCGTAATACGGATCGTTGATGCGGTCCAGTATCTTCTGTATGCCCTCATCAGAGATATCGGCTATCTGCTCCCTGGCTATCTCCCGGATTTTTTCAACAGCGTTCCTGTTTACCGGCAGGAACGTGTCATACACTATTCTTATTCTGAACATGGATGCACCCCGGATTTCAATGTAATAATCCCCGCGCTATTATTAATCAAGCCCTATTTACCCATGTCCCGGGAGCGATTGATTTTTCATTCTCCCCGGTTCGAGCCGGCATGCCACAAATAAAGAGGGGGCCGCTGCACTGCAGCGGCCCCCTCGCATGGTATCATCTGCTGGTATGGGACTAGCAGACCCTGTACGTCCCGATCTCCCGGTCTCCCTCGACCACGTGGACAGCGCAGGCGATGCACGGGTCGAACGACCGCACCACGCGCGCCGCTTCAATCGGATTATTCGGGTCGGCTATCGGGGTGCCGATCAGCGCCTGCTCCACCGGACCCTTGACCCCGTTGTCGTCGCGCGGGCCGCAGAACCAGGTCGTGGGGACCACTGCCTGGTAGTTGTCGATCTTCCGGTCCTTCATCACGATCCAGTGCCCCAGCGCGCCCCGAGGCGCTTCGGAAAGGCCCATGCCTTCGCCGGACTCCGGGATCTCGAACGTGCTCCGCGGCTTCCCGTTCACCTCAAGCTCGTCCAGCCATTTCGGCATTTCCGCCAGGATCAGCTTGCACTCGATCGCGCGCGCCGCGTGTCGGCCCAGGGTAGAGAACACCGCGGAAATGTCCGCGTTGAACACCTTCAGCAGGGCGTCGACCTCCTTCCTCACGGCCGCGTTGCCGGACAGGTAGCTGATCACCACGCGAGCGAGCGGGCCCACTTCCATGGGAGCGCCCTCGTAGCGCGGCGCCTTGAGCCAGGTGTACGCGCCGGCCTTGCCCGGCTGCGGCTCGGTCTGGCCGTCGTAAGGATGCAGGTTCGAGCCCGAGCTGTACCGCGCGTACCGCACCTGCTCCCTGACCTTGGCCGGATCGAAGCCCTCGAGCTTCGTACCGTACGCCGTCCCCCGCTGCAGGAAAAAATTCTTCTCGTCCGCGTCCTGCTCGAACAGGCCGTAGGACAGGAAGTTCATGTACGCTCCGATCTTGAAGTAGTCCTTGAACGTGTTCGCCACCGCGATCACGTGGTTCATGTACACGTCGTTCACAAAATCTTCCAGATCGCCGATGTGCTTTTTATATTCACGGATCATGGCCCGCGTCGGCACCTGCGTCACGCCGCCCGGCACCAGGCCGATCGCGTGCGGCGCCCGGCCGCCGATCGCCGCAACCATCTTGTGCGCGCGCATCCGCATCTCCAGCGCCTTGACGTAGCCCGCAATCGCGTCAATGTTCGTGTCCACGTCCTTGATGTAAAAATCACCTTCGTATCGCGGCAGGAAGGGACCGCCGGCCGTGATCGCGTCAACACGACCCTTCTTTGTCTTCACCTCGTCCTCGACCCACGCCTTCAGCTTGTTGATCTTCGAATCGCCGCCCGTGTACTTCAGCAGCGCCGTTATGTCCACGAAGTCAAGCGCGGCCAGGTGGTAAAAATGAATGATGTGCGACTGGATATAGTTTGCCGCCAGCATCAGGTTCCGCAGCACGCGCCCGTTATTGTTCGGCTTGATCCCGAACGCTCCCTCGAGGCACTTGCTCGACGCAATCCCGTGCGAAATCGGGCATACGCCGCAGATCCGCTGCGACAGCTGGTTCGCGTCCAGCGGGTTCCGTCCGCGGAATATTCTTTCAAAGCCGCGGAACATGTCGCCGATGCTCTTCGCGTCAACGACCTTCCCGTTCTGGACATCTATCTCTATCGAAAGGTGCCCCTCTATCCTTGTGATAGGGTCTATCAGTACCTTAGCCATTTACCACACCTCCGTTCTTCTGTATAAACGCCGGCACCCGGTGCTCCGGCCTGACCAGGGACTCGTTCTTCGCGGTCAGGTGTTTGAATACGCCGCGACGGCCGAAATCCGGGAATACGTCCTCCGTACACCCGATGCAGCCCGCGCCGCATTCCGTGCACGAATTCACGCCGCCCAGCCACTTCCGCTTCGGTATATCGCAGCAGGAATCCATACCCAGGCAGCCGAGGTTGTAGAGACACCCCTCGTCGCCCCAGTGCTTGGCAAACTTCCCGCTCTTGTAATAAGGCAGACGCTCGCACTGCTCGTGCACCGTCTTGCCGTAGTACAGCTTCGGACGGTTGTACTCGTCCAGCTCCGGCATACCCTTCAGCAGCACATGCAGCAGCGTCCCCACCATCCAGTCAGGATGCGGCGGACACCCGGGCACGTTCAGCACCGTCCGGCCCTTCATGATCTCGGCAAGGCTTACCGCTCCGGTAGGGTTTCCGCTCCCGTCACGCGGCTCGCCGCCCGGTATCCCGCCGTACGTCGCGCAGGTGCCGACCGCCACCAGCGCCTTCGCGTTCGCTCCCAGGCGCTCGATCCACTCGCGCGCGCCGATAATCCTGCCGTCCATCTCGCCGATCGTGCAGTATTTGTCGTCCTTCGTCGGTATCGATCCCTCGACGATCAGAACAAAATCCTTCCGGTTCTTCTTTACCGCCTCTTCCAAAACGCTGATCGCAGCATGGCCCGTGCCGCCCATGATCGTCTGGTGGTAATTCAGGCTGATATATTCCGTGATGACCGAAACGATATCCGGATCCATCTTGTTCAGCAGCGATACCGAACAGCCTGAGCAGGACTGCGCCTGTATCCATATCACCTGGGTCCGCTCTGAAGCTTTCTCCAGCGCCCTCTTGCATCCCTGCAGCAGCACCGAGGGAAAGGCGAATGCGGCCGTCGTTCCGCCCATCACCTTCAAGAAGTCCCTTCTGTTCAAAGACATACATATCCTCCTTATTTATTTAACGGATCAATCGCCGGGAATCATCCCCAAGATCCGTGGCATTTACACCGTGCTGAATTTGCCGAAGCCCATCCTGCGCGGCACACTATTCAAACATGTTTTCCCCGCTCTCATGGCGACAGATTGCAGCTTTCAGTGACACCCCTGGCAGTTCTGCGGACCGTCTTTTTTAGCGATATGACAGTCAAGGCACAGACCATGCATTGTATTATACCCGTTATCTCCTATGTGGCATGTTGCGCACTGCTTGATCCTTTCCGGGTTGTCTTTTTTATGATGACATTCAATGCATTGTATCCCCAGGCCCTCGTGGGTCTTGTGTGAAAAATGCACCACGCCGGCTGCGCTTTTCATCGGGGAAATGCCATTAGAGACTTTTCCGAACCTGGTGGTCTTGGTTATTGCTACCACGTCAGGGTATTCTTTCCCCGCAACCCACGGATCAAGGCTGCAGGCGGTAGCGATTATCGCGATAAAGATGGCGATTGCCGCTGCAGAAAAAAAATTATTTCTCACACGCTTCCTCCACTCTGATCTCTGGACTATGGTTCATAAAAAAATCTACATGAATCCATATATAAAATTTCAATTTTTTTACACTGATAGCAAAAACCGTCAAGAAAAATGTCGATTTTTGTTATAAATTTAACATATTTGTAATATTCAGTAATAATATTATTTTCTTCCAATATTATAAATCAGAAACCAGCATAATCTCGCAGGAAAGGAAATAAACACTGGCATATATGCCAGAAGTGACCCGAAAGAACTGAATATACACAAGATATTTCAATTTCTTGAAATTGCAAAAAAATATTATGACACATAAATTTTTAATTCTTGCTTGTACATATTGTTAAATTTATATATTTTTTTAAAAAAATTGTTGACTTGAAGCAGGATAAATTAATTAACTAGTTAATTAATTTATCCGAATGGTTAAATTCAAGGGCCATGAGAAAAGCATATATTGTGACAGACAAGCTCCTTTCCCGCGAGAGGTTACTCTCCGCGGCAAAACGGGAGTTCGCCGAATGCGGGTATGAGGGCTCGCGCCTCGGATCAATCGCCAGGAAAGCTGGCGTGAACCAGGCGCTTATCCACTACTACTTCCGGAGCAAGGAGCAGCTGTATCACGAAGTCGTGCGGCGCCTGTTCGGAGCGGATGTCACGGACGATCTCCAGGCGCGCTTCGGCCCATGGGCCCTTGCTCCGGCAGAGGGTCTCATGGCGGCGCTCTATTTCTTTGTCAACTTCCATCACGGCGGCATTGACCCCGACTTCAACAAGATTGTCGCCCGTGAAATCGCGGAGGGACGCGAGAACATCAAGTCTCTGCTGAACACCTATTTTGTCCCGCGCATCGAGGCCCTGGAGGAAATCATCAAAAGCGGCGTCCAAGCCGGGGTGTTCGAAACCAGCAACACCCTCCTCACCGTGCTCAATATCGTGTCCCTGGTGATCTCCTATGAGGCGAACAGGGAGCATTACAAGGACACGCCCCTCTTCAACCGGCTTTACGGAAAGCTGTCGCATGGCGACTTTTTTGACTTTGTCGTGGAACACGTATTCAAGGCGCTGCGGCCCGAGGGAAAGGTGCTGAAGGTCCCGGTCCTGCCCGACGGATTGACGGTCATGATCGATGCCGTGATCAAGGAGCTAAAACAGCGCCAGAGATGGCTGGAATTATAATGGAAGGATTACGCTCATGATGAGACCGATATTTATACGCGTCACCGCGGCCGCCATTCTGCTTGCCGCGTCACTGATCTCAGCGCCCGGAAGCGGCGCGCCCGCGGATCAGGACATGATTACGCTTGAAGAGGCGCTCGGCCTTTCCATCAAGAACAACAACCAGCTCCAGGAAGCGGTGGAAAAATACCGGGAATCGGGCTACAAGGTCCGCGAGACCTGGGGAATGCTCTGGCCCGATCTTTCCACCGACGTGGCGGTGACCCGCCTGGGGGCCGAGTCAGGCTATACCGCCCAGATAAAGGGCCAGTACGACATCAAGATCGTGAACGGGACCCTCGCCATAAATCCCGGGGTCTTCTACAACAGCCTCGCGGCGTCGCGCAAGGGCCACATCATCGCTGATAAAGAGGTGCGCAGAGTCAAGGCGGAAATCACGGTGCAGTGCATCAAGCTCTACTACCAGACCATCATGGCCGGAGAGCTCGTGAAGCTCTACACCGAGTCGGTGAAGCTCCTGGACGAGAACCTGCGCGTGGTCACCACCGGGTACCAGAAGGGCGTGCTCTCGAAGCTCGATTTTCTCCGCGCGAAAGTCGCCCATGCAAACGAGCGCACGAAGCTCATCAACGCGAAAAACGACCACCGCTCGGCGCAGGCGGCGCTGAACATACACATGGGGCGGGACATTCACGAACCGCTGACGCTCGAGGGATCGCTGGAGCGGTACCGGACCATGGCGCCCGTGACCGCGGGCGACGGGCAGAAGCCGGCGGGGACCGAGGAGCGGGAGCTGATCGGGATCGCCCTCAACAACAGGCCCGAGCTCATCCAGCTCAGGATGAAACGGGAAATCCAGCGGGACAGTGCCGGCGCGGCGGCGTCGGTCTACCTGTGGCCCACGTTCTACGTGACCGGCAACGTCGGGTATTCAAAGGTCGAAACGAAAAAGCCGTCTCAATCGGAGGAGCTCGGCAATATCGCGCTGCTCCTCAATCCCTCGACCGCATCGATGGGCATGATGTCCTCCTCGCTTTCGTCTTCCCTCTCGCCGTCGGGGTGGAACCGGTCCTGGTCCGTCACGCTGGGGGCCACCTACCGCTGGGGCGCGCTTTCGCCGATCGAGTCGTCGCACGCGAAATCGAAGCAGCTGAAGAGCCAGGCGAAGCAGACCGACCAGCAGCTCGAGGCCTTCGTCAAGGGCGTCAAGCTCGACATCGAGCGCGGCTATCTCAAGCTCAAATCTGCCGAGAGCTCCATCATGGCGCAGCAGGGCAACATCGAGGCGGCCGAGGAATCGCTCAGGGTCGCGCGGCTCCAGTTCCGCGGCGGCATCATCGACAACACGAAGCTCCTGGAGACGAACATCGAGCTGATTACCGCCACCACCCTTTACCTGCAGGCCCTGAACGACCTGCAGGTGGCCAAGGCGGACCTGAACCGGGCCATGGGCCAGGATTTTTACGCTATACAATGATATTACCAAGCGGGAGAAGCCAATGAAGCGTACAGTCATTATCATCATCATCGTCGCGGTCGCGGCCCTTGCCATCTACCGTATCGGCGTGTTCGTGAATAAAACCATCAAGTCCAGGGCCGATGTCCAGACGGACAAGCGCGTCCCGGTGCGCGGCGCCGCGATCGGCCGGATGGACATGGTCGAAAAATTGAAGCTCACCGGCGATATAAAGGGAGAGGACGCTGTCATGGTCTACTCCCACGTGCCGGGCAAGGTGGAGGTCATCGCCGTCAGGGAAGGCCAGCGGGTCGTGAAGAACCAGGTCATGTTCAAGATAAACCGCGACGTGGTGGGGATGGAATACCTGCCGGCGCCGGTTGAATCGCCCATAACCGGGTACGTGGGCTCGATCATGGTTGATCGTGGCTCCTCGATAGCGCCCACCGTGCCGCTCGCCCAGGTGGTGAACATGAACAACGTGGAGGCGGTGGTCCACCTCATCGAGGAGGACATGCAGCGCATACAGATCGGGATGCGCGCCGAGGTCACGGTGCAGGCCTATCCGGACAGGGTGTTCCGCGGCACGATCATAAAGAAAAGCGCGGTGCTGGACATCGCAAGCCGCACCCAGGACGCCATCATACGCCTGCCCAATCCGGGCATGGCGCTCAGGCATGGCATGTTCGCCTCGGTCACGATTCTCGTAAAGAGCAGGGGCAACGTGCTGGCAGCGCCGGTGGACTCCATCATGACGGACGAGAAGGGTGTGCGCTTCGTCTATAAAATCGCGAAGGAACGCGCGGTAAAGCAGCCGGTAACGACCGGCATCGTCACGGACGAGTACGCGGAGGTGACCGTCGGGCTCGCCGCCGGCGACAGGATCATTACGCTGGGGCAGGAGAACGTGTCCCCGGGCGACACCCTGCTGGTCTATTATGACGACAAGCAGTCAGGCGGAGGCCTGATGAAGCCAGGCGACGTGGAGGCGGAAGGCAAATGAAGCTAACCGATATATCGGTCAACAGATACATCACGGCCATCATGGTCTTCATCGCGGTCGGCGTGCTGGGCTACGTGAGCTTTTCGAAGATGCCGCTTGACCTCTATCCCGACATCGAGTTTCCCGTGGCCGTAATCATACTCCAGTATCCCGACGTGGGGCCGAAGGAGGTGGAGAGTACGGTCACGCGGCCCGTGGAGGAGACCCTGGCCAGCGTCAACAACCTGGACACCATCATATCCACCTCCAAGGAGGGGATGGCGGTCATCACCATGAAGTTCGTCTGGGGCACGGACATGGGCCTGGCCGTATCGGACATACGGGAGCGGATTGACATCATCAAGGGCTACCTGCCCGAGGATGTGGAGACGCCCATCGTGCTGAAATTCGACATGTCGATGATACCGGTCATGATGCTCTCGGTGTCGGGACCCAGGGACTCCATGTGGATGAGGGAGTACGCGGACGACAACCTGAAAAACCAGTTCGAACGGATCGACGGCGTCGCCTCCGCCATGGTGCTGGGCGGCGACAAGAGAGAGGTCCATGTCGAGCTGCTCAAGTCGCGCATGGACGCATACGGGCTCACCGTCGACACCCTGTCGAAAATCGTCGCGCTCGAGAACCTGAACATCGCCGGCGGCGACATCAGGTCGCCCCAGCGCAAGTTCACCCTCAGGGCCCGGGGCGATTTCATGAGCCTCTCGGACATCAGGAACGTCGTGGTCTCCGTCAAGGGAGGGGCGCCGGTGTACCTCTACGACATAGCCCGCGTGTACGAGGGTCCGGCCGAGAAGACCGAGGTAATGCGGCTGAACGGCAGGAGCGGAGTGCTGCTGCGCGTCAGCAAGCAGTCAGACAAAAACACGGTGCTCGTGTGCCGGAACATCAACAAGCGACTTGACGAGATACGGAAGACCCTGCCGCCGGGGATCGTCATCGAGCCGATCTTCGACCAGTCGGAATACATCGAACAGGCGATCTCGGCGGTCACGGACAGCGCCTGGCAGGGAAGCCTCCTCGCCATCCTGGTCGTCTTCGTATTTCTGCGCAATATACGGTCGGCGCTCATCCTGGGGCTTTCGATACCACTCTCGATAATCGCCACCTTCATCGCCATGTACGCCAACGGCATATCCCTCAACATGATGTCCATGGGGGGACTTGCCCTGGGGGTCGGCCTGCTCATCGACAACTCGATCGTGGTGCTCGACAACATCTTCCGCTACCGCGAGCGTGGCGCGCGGCCCACCGAGGCGGCCAAGCTCGGCGCCGAGGAGATGTGGCTGGCCATCGCGGCCTCGACTCTGACCAACATCGTCGTATTCATCCCGTTTCTTTTCACCGAGGGCCTGGCGAAACAGCTCTTCACGCAGATGGCCCTCACCATCACCTTTTCGATGCTCTTTTCGCTGATCATCGCCCTCACCCTCATACCGATGATGACGGCGCGCTTCGTACCCAGGGCTGAAAAGGTCTATCGGGGGCGCCTCTCCTTCCTGAACAGAATGTTCTCCTGGAGCAAAGAGCGCCTCGACGAGCTTGACGCCGTCTACTCGCGCGTCATAGAATGGGCCCTGGGACACCGGAAGCAGGTCATCCTCTACACGGGCCTTGCGATCGTGGCCGGCATCATGGCCATCTTCCTTGCCGGGGCCGAGTACATGCCCGAGCAGGACAACGGGCAGCTCGAGTTCCAGGTCAAGCTGCCGGTGGGCACGAACCTCGAGACCACTGAAAAAACGCTGATCGAGATCGAGCGGAAGGTGGGCAACATAGTGCGAAAGCAGGAATACCGCGTCATGAGCGTGCGCGCGGGCTACGGCGAGGGGATCGGCGGGGCCTTCGGCGACACTACGGACAACAAGGCGTCAATGGAATTCATGCTCGTGCCCGCGAGCCAGCGCAAGCGTTCCCTCTCCGACATACGCGCCGCACTGCGCGACGGCCTCGCCGGCTTTCCCGGCGTCACCTTCAATTTTTCGCCCCAGAGCGCGGGGAGCAGGATGTTCGGGATGGGCGAAGGCACAACGGTGATCATAAACGTGTACGGCTATGATTTCGACGAATCGAAGCGGTTCACCGCCGAGATATTCAACGCGATCAAGGACATCCCGGGACTGAAGGACATCGACATATCTCGCGAGGAGGGACTCCCGGAAAAGGTCATGGAGATAAACCGGGAAAAGGCCTCGCGCGCCGGCCTTTCCTCCGTCACCATCGCCACCGCGATTAAAGACAACGTGGCCGGCAAGGTGGCGACCGTGTACCGGCACAAGGGGAAGGAATACGACGTCCGCCTCCGCCTGCGGCCCGAGGACCGCAAAAACCTTGACAACATCAAGCAGATCCAGGTGGGAACGCTACTCGGCACCACGGTGCCGGTGGGCAACTACCTCGACATCCGGGACGCCACGGGACCCACCACCATAGAGCGCGAGCGGCAGGAACGCGTCACCTACGTCACCTGCAGGCCCGAGGGGCGTCCCCTGGACGCCGTGGTGCGCGACATCCAGGAGAAGCTCGATAAAATCGTGAAGCCGACGAACTTTTACGTGGAGATCACCGGCTCATTCAAGGACATGCAGGAGACCTTCCGCGATCTGCTGCTGGCCATTATCCTCGCCGTCATCCTGATCTACATCATCATGGCGTCGCAGTTCGAGTCGCTCCTCTCTCCCTTCATCGTCATGTTCTCGATACCGACCATCATATTCGGTGTGGGCGTCTTTCTCTTCCTGACCGGCACGACCTTCAGCGTCGTGGCGTTCATGGGGATGATTATGCTCACGGGCATCGTGGTTAACAACGCCATCGTGCTCGTGGACTACACCAACATCCTGCGGGCCCGGGGAACGCCGCTCAGGGAGGCGATCATCCAGGCGGGGCGGAACCGCCTGCGGCCGATTCTGATGACGACCTTCACCACGATCTTCGGCCTTGTCCCGATGGCGATCGGGATCGGCGAGGGCGCGGAGATGTCCGCGCCGCTGGCGCGGTCGGTGCTGGGCGGGATGTTCTCGTCCTTCATCTTTACGCTGATATTTATCCCGGTCATGTACTCGCTCTTCGAGAGCCTGAAGGAGCGCTGGCGCAGCCGCGGAAAAGGGAGGATCTGATCATGGCGCAGAAGAAAAAAACATCGCCCGGCGGCGGCCCCGGACCGGCCGCCATGTCCCTCCTCTTCATCGTCTACAGCAACGCGGTGGACGAGGAGATAACGGAGATCGTGCTGCGTCACTCCGGCGGCTACACCAAATTCACCGGCGTCTTCGGCGAGGGCACCCGGGAGCCGCACCTGGGCACCCACATCTGGCCGAGCATGAACAACTGCATCATGACCGCCATTGATGCAGGGCAGAAGCGCGCTCTGGCGGACGAAGTTCTCTATCTCAAGGAAAAATTCCCCGGCGTGGGCATCAACGTGTTCGCCACGCGGCTCGAGGAGAGGCTGTAGGTCACGAACATCCCGGCCCCCGACGGGCCGGGACTGCCCCGGCCGCGCACATTCCTGCGATACCATCCGTTTTTTTTTGCCTTTTCCCTGTTTTTTCAATAGTATGAAATCAAATCGCCATCACAGCTTCCGGATACATACAGATTCTCCTTCTCAATTTCTATTTCAACGTCAAGCGCCGATCAGGGCGTTTGAACAGAATATGGAGGTGTGTCATGATACACAAAAAAATTCTCTCGGGCGGGATATTCGCGGCCGTGCTGCTGCTTGCGGCCGGGTGCGACATCCCTGAAATCACGTGGGAGCATGTCGTCGAGGACGACGGGCTTGTTTATTCGCTGCAGCAGACGCGGGACGGCGGCTATATCGTCGGCGGCGAGAAAGACACGGACTTCTGGGTAATGAAGTTCGGTTCATCCGGCACGGTGAAGTGGGAACAGACGTACCGCACGGACAATCTCGGGGCAGGCGAAACCCTCTATTCGATCCGGCAGACGCGCGACGGCGGTTATATCGCAGCCGGGCTCTATCGCGCGGTGCCGGATGGCGACAGCTTCAGGTCTGACATCTGGGTGGTCAAGATAGACAGAAACGGGGTAAAGGAATGGGACTTCATGTACGACCGGGGCGACGCGGATTTCACCTATGCCATACAACAGACCTCGGACGGCGGATATGTGTTCGCCGGCGGGACCAGGTGGGATATCGAGGAACTGGTCCTGACCTCATGGCTCGTCAAGCTGACGCCGGAGGGGCTCCTGGAATGGGACAGGCTCTACAACGATAACGGGCTAGCCCTATCGGGCCAGCAGACCGCTGACGGGGGATACGTGATGGCCGGCGGCGTCGTTGACCCAATCACCTACACCGCGTCGACCCTGATACGCAAGCTCGACCCGTCCGGAGAGCCAGAATGGGAACAGTGCTACGGCAGTACCGAGTATGATGGAGTACGGTCGGTCTTCCAGACTTCTGACAGGGGATACATCGCCGCTGGGCAGACCGGCGTCACGGGAGGAGATACGTCGGACTGCTGGATATTGAAGCTGGACGACCTGGGAAACATTGAATGGTCGAACGCCTACGGCGGGGCAGGCTCACAGTACTCAACAGCGGTGCGCCAGACGCGCGATGGCGGATACATCATAGCGGGCGGCACGGAACCCGATCCATCGGAACCATACGACTACCTGCTCCTGAAAATAGACGAATCGGGCACAGAGGAATGGATGCGCACATTCCACTACGATGAGCCTACCCGGGGAGTCGCGTGGGACGTCTGGCAGACAAAAGACGGCGGATACATCACCGGGGGCGGGAAAATCATACTGAAACTGGATTCCGAGGGCAGGCTCTAGGCGTTACCGCACTGTGACAGAGCGGCTCGGGGCGCATCATGGCCGTACCGACAATGGACCCGGGCCGCCTCACGAGGCATCGCCGCCGCTCAGTTCACCCTTCCCATGACGCCGAAGGAGAGGAACCCCTCGACCCCGTTCACCTTACCCGAAGGCGGGTTCCCCTCAAGCTCTTTCAGGGAGGAGGTGACATGGCCCCGCGCGCCCGCCTCGAGCGACAGCGTCACCCTGTTCGTCAGGTTGAAGTTCATGCCGAGCGCGAGCCCGCCGGCGAACCCGACCATGCGGTAGCGCCGCTTGTACGAAACCGGAGGGATCATGGCGCCGGGCAGCATGAGCTGATACGGGTTGATGTCGCAGGTGCTGTGCGCATCGTTGCCCCACCAGTAGTCGATGCCGATCTGCGGTCCGAACCAGAGCTTGAAGGCGTCATTCCGATACAGGCGAAAACCAAACGTGTTCATGAAATTAATTCTGTTCAGGTCGATCCTGTTTCCGGCAAGAACATTCATCCGGTCGTATCCGATGCTCAGCCGGTAGTTGAACACGCCGTCCGAGTCAGGATCGCTGTCCAGGAGCAGCCCGGCGCCGTACGCGACCGACGGGTAGTCCTTCATGTACCTTCCCCGGAGACCGTACGCGTCCGCTTCTTTCAGCGCTCCCGCCTTGTACCACGCCTTGCCGCCCGAGCCGGTGACGTACGCGCCCAGTCCGACCGGATACGCGGGCATGGCATAGGCCAGTCCGACCAGCACCAGTACAACAGCAAAAAATCCGTTTCTGTAAATCATATCAATTTCTCCTTAATGGTAACTTCCGCAGATCCGCCGCAACGGACGGAATGCATGATTGCCGTACACCCTTCCCTTCCTGTCAGGAGGCGGTACTGCCATGGACGGATTATCGATCCGTTTCTGTCATGTAGTCATCAATAGTGTAAAATCAGCACACGATTTTTTTGATGTTTTTCTGGATGATGGGAGCCTTATGGACCGTCTTTATCACCCATCCATCATTATCTAAAGGATTTCTGTACGACACATGTCCTTTCCGTACCCTTTCCCGGCAAAAAAGCTCAAATACTAAAAATTTTTTGTTGTTTTACATGAAAACGATACACTACATCTACAAGGTTCCGGTATGCCCGCGCACACACCAGATACCATCAGACGGACGCCGTACGGGGAGGTGACATGAATCAAAAAAAATCAAAACCGGCATATATGGCACTGCTCTGCCTGGCGGCCATGACGGCCATGTCATGCCAGATGACCCTGCCGCGGGCCGCCATGACCGACGATATTACCCTGATCGAAAAACGACTCGAGCTGGGCGACAATATCAACATGTACGACCGGTACGGATGGACCCCGCTGATGTGGGCCGTGTATTACAACCAGCAGAACGCGGTGAAGCACCTTCTTTCGCGCGGGGCCAACCCGAACCTCCCCGCGCGCGACGACTATGGCTCTTTCTACCGGGGAGCGACCCCGCTCATGATCTGCGCCATGTACGATTACAAGGTCCTGGCGGACATGCTGATCGTGTCAGGCGTGAACCTCACGGCAAGGGACCGGCGCGGCAATTCAGCGGTTGACATTGCGGAGCAGAACAACCTGCTTGAAATGATGAACCTGCTGACACATGCCATCAAACAGAGGAAGGAGCCGCTCGCACCCGAACATTAATTACGAATAATCCCCGAAGATGTAAAAGTAAAAACGGCGTCATACCCGCACGCTACCGTTGTATCGTAATCAGGGTGGCCCCCCAGTTCGCCCCGTCGTTCCGGAATCCCTTCACCGCCGGGTGCTTGCCCAGTATCTCGTACGCCTCCCGCTTTTTCGCCGATATCCCCTTCCCGTGCACCAGCCTTATGGTCGTGCGGCCGCTCGCCACGGCCTGCCGTATAAACTCGTTCACCACCGCTGCCGTCTCCCGCGGCCCGAAAAAATGGAGGTCGCACTCGTACCCGAAATCTATGTCGCTGTAATCCTGTAATTGATCATTGTCCCCGTTTTTGCCCATGGCGGCAGGCCCTCCACGCACGCCAGTATGCCGGATATTCACGACAAATTCAATAAAAATTGAACACTATCGAATTTTGCACAAAAATCCGATCATATCACAGATCCAGAGCGCAAATTTGTGTCAAAGATAATGAAATTTTTCAAAAAATTTATATGCGAAAAAAACCATATTGATACAAACGGTATTGTCTCTATAGAATAGCGACGGATTACGGCATGAAAAGGGACTTCAGATTCAGGGAAATACCCTATAATTACACCTCGTTTTCGGACAGGGAGATCATCCTCAAGTATTTCGACGAGGAGATGCTGAATATCATCGAATCCCTGCGCGCGCACCGGGTAACGGGCAGGAGCGCCCGGCTCCTCTTCGAGATCATAGGCGACTATTTCATCATAGACCGCAACCCCTACGTGCACAACGATCTCCTGGACAACGAGCGAAAGCGCCGCCGCCTGAGAAAAAACCATCAGGTGCGCATCGATATCATTCTGAAGGGCGCGAACAACAACCCGCTTGTACTCGCGCTCCTGGACAAGGTCCAGGTCGTTGACAGGCGATTTTTCGAGAACTTCGCCGAAGAAAAATCGCTTCGCAACAGGACGATCAGGGCGCTGCGGGGCGTCACCGCAGCGAAGAACATACACTTCTCAGCCTTCCACAAGGTCGCGCACGCCACGGACGCGTCAGACTGGCGCGTCGAGTACCCCTTCATGGTCGTGTACCCTGACAGCGTGGAAGAGGTGCGCAGCATCATCCCCGCCGCGAAAAAACTCGGGCTGGCCATCATCCCGCGCGGCGGGGGCACGGGCCTGACCGGCGGCGCGGTTCCGGTGCGGAAAAAGACGCTGGTCGTGAACACGGAGAAGCTCAACCGGATCGGGGGAATCGAAACGATCGAGGACGAGGGGCGGCGCCTGCCCGTGGTGCGCGTCCAGGCCGGTGCGGTGACCGAAGACGTGATCGAATTCTGCGCGCGCGAGGGATACATCTTCGCCACGGACCCCACTTCCGCCTGGGCATCCACGATCGGCGGCAACATCGCGGAAAACGCCGGCGGTAAAAAATGCGTCATGTGGGGCACGGCCATCGACAACCTTCACTCCTTCCGGATCGTGAACGCCGGGGGCGACCTCATCGAAGTGCGTCGAAAGGCGCACCCCCACAAGAAGATACAGGAGGACGACGCCCTCTCCTTCGACATAGGCAGGATCATCGGCGGTGAATTCGTGTACACGAACACCATCTCCCTTTCCGGGACCGACATCAGGAAAAAGGGCCTGGGCAAGGACATCACCAACAAGGCGCTGAGGGGACTTCCGGGCGTGCAGAAGGAGGGGGGCGACGGCATCATCGTCTCCGCCGCGTTCGTGCTCTATCGCCCCTTCAGGCACTGCCGCACGGTCTGCCTCGAATTTTTCGGGAACAACCTGATCAACGCGTCCAAAGCGATCGTGGAGATACGGAACGCCTTCGCGGACAGCGACGCCGCGCACCTGACCGCCCTGGAGCATTTCGACGACAAGTACATTCTCGCCATCAACTACCGGAACAAGTCGAGGCGGATGGAGGTGCCGAAGGCCGTTTTGTTGATCGACCTCGAGGGAAACGAGAGCCGGGCCGTGAAGAGCGCGGCCGAGGCGGTCGTGGAAATCGCCCGGAAGTACAACACCGACGCCTTCATCGCGGAGAAGGAGGAGCAGCGCCAACAGTTCTGGAGCGACCGCAAGAACCTGGGCGCGATCGCGCGGCACACCAACGCCTTCAAGCTGAACGAGGACGTGGTAATTCCGCTCGACCGGCTCCCCGATTTCGCGGACTACATCGACCGGCTGAACATGCGCAAGGAGCTGGCCAACTGCATCAGCGCCATCGACGGGCTGGCGGCCGTGGCGGCAAAGGGCGGCCGGGCCGCGACCGCCGATCCTGGCCAGGAGAAGCTGGCGGCCTTCCGCGCGGCGCTCGACGAGAAGAAGAAGTGGTACGCGGCGTGCCTGGCCAACATCGACAGCCTGGCTGCGGGAATCACCGGCAGCAACCTCTTCATGTACAACAAGTCCGTGTTCGACGCGCTCCAGAGCGGCGAGATCAAGTACGCCTTTGACGAGGTGGTCGACTATTACCGGAAGTTTTTCCACGGCTACGACGAGATGCTGGCACGGCTCGACGAGGCAGTCGCGAAGGAGCGGAGCAGGAAGATCATCGTGGCCACGCACATGCACGCCGGCGACGGCAACGTGCACGTGAACATCCCGGTCCACTCGAGCGACTACCTGATGCTCCGGGAGGCCGACGAAACGGCCGGCATCATCATGCGGGAGACGGTCAGGCTGGGAGGCGTCATCTCGGGCGAACACGGCATCGGCCTGACGAAATTGCGCTTCATCGACGACGCGGTCCTGTCCGACTACCAGGCCTACAAGGAGAAGGCCGACCCGGACGGCCTGTTCAACCCGGGGAAGCTGAGCCGCTGTCTTCCCCTCTCGACCGTATACACGCCTTCATTCAACCTGCTCGAGCTGGAGGCCTTCATCCTCAAGGCGACGGACCTCGAGAACCTGTCAACCTCGATCGCGCCCTGCGTCCGGTGCGGGAAATGCAAGCCGGTCTGCAACACCCATAATCCGGGCGGCACCATGTTCTACAATCCGCGCAACAAGATCCTGGGCGTCGCGTCGGTGACAGAGGCGGTGCTCTATGACGCGCAGACATCGAAGACCCTTTCCTTCAAGGACTTCAGCAAGCTGAGAGACATATCGAACCACTGCACCATGTGCCACCGGTGCAAGGCCCCCTGCCCCGTGAAGATCGACTTCGGCGAGATAACGCTCGCGATGCGCAGCCTTCTGGTGTCGCGCAGGATGGCTCAGTCCCCCCTGGTGACGCGTTTCGCCCTCTTCTACCTCTCCCTGAAGGGCTATTACTCCAACCGGCTCCTCAAGGTGGCCCTGTTCAGGCTCGGATACGGGGGCCAGCGTCTTGCGCACGCGCTCCTCAAGCCGCTGATACGCCTGCGGAAATCGGCGAAATCGAAGATCATGGCCATGCTCGCGGCGCCCCTGCCGGCCGCCGGCACAAAATCCCTGCGCGAGCGGCTGGGCCTGACCGACACCACTATGTTCTATATTTTCGAAAACCCGGACCTGCCGGTTAAAAAAAGCGTGCTCTATTTCCCCGGGTGCGGCTCCGAGCGGATGTTCCCGGACATCAGCCACGCCGTGATCGCACTCCTCTACCGCGCCGGCGTCCGCGTCGTGCTGCCGCCCGAGTACCTCTGCTGCGGATACCCGATGCTCGCGAACGGCAAGCAGGAGATCGCCGACCTGAAGAGCTACGAAAACCGCGTGGTGCTGCACCGCATCTCCGAGACCGTGCAGTACATGGAAATCAAGGACGTGATCGTGTCGTGCGGCACCTGCTTCGAGATGCTCGAGAAATACGACCTGGAGAACATCTTCAGCGGCGCGCGCGTGTGCGATATCCACGAGTTCCTGGTGGACGAAAAGGCATACGCGGCCGCTCCCGGGGAAGGCGCCTTCTTCTACCACGAGCCGTGCCACACGCCGCTGAAAATCCACGGGCCGGAGAAGGTGTTCGCCGCGCTCTTCAAGGCCGAACCGGTCATAATCCCCAACTGCTGCGGCGAAGGCGGGACCATGGCGCTCTCCACGCCGTCGATAGCGAACGCGCTCCGGGAGCGAAAGATTGCCAATGTCTCCGGATGCGGCGCTGGCGCGGGCGACATCCTCACGACCTGCCCGAGCTGCGTGCAGGGCCTTTCGAAAATCCGCGGCAGGCTGCCGGTTACCGGCCTGCACCTGGCGGTATATGCCGCGCGCGTCCTGCTCGGCCCCGGCTGGAAGGAGGACTTCATCCGCGCCGTCAGGGAGCGGAAGGCGGTTGAGAAGGTACTGTATTAATTGACCCGGGCGGCGGCCCCGTTCACCGGGACCGCGCCCGAAGGGAGGACACGCCACCATCGTGCGCACAACCGAAGATGAAAAATTCATGCGCCTGGCCATCGAGAAGGCGCGGGAGGGCATGCGCGGCGGACAGACCCCGTTCGGCGCGTGCATCGTCTCCGCAGACGGGCGGGTGCTCGCGTGCGAGCACAACGTGGTGTGGCACGCGACCGACATCACCGCGCACGGCGAGGTCAACGCGATCCGCTCCGCCTGCAGGGCGACCGGCTCCATCGACCTGTCCGGGTGCACCATCTACTCAACGACCGAGCCGTGTCCCATGTGCTTCAGCGCCATCCACTGGGCGCGGATCAGCCGGATCGTGTACGGCGCCTCGATAGCGGACGCGCAGGCGGCGGGATTCAACGAGCTGGCGATCGCCAATGTCGTCATGAAAGATGCGGGAGGAAGCCCGGTGGATATCGAAGCCGGCTGCCTGCGCGATGAGTGCGCCGCCCTCTTCAACGAATGGAAAGAGTCGGGCAGCGCCCGGCCGTACTAGGAGCGCGCCGCGCCGATGGTCCATATAATAGGCGTAGACCACCTGATCCAGTACAGCGGCCCCGTGCCGGAGCCCCTGCGGCGGGAATTCAGGGACTTCCTGGTGGCGCGCGGCCACGGCCTTGGCGTCGGCCTGGTCGCGGAGGAGTTCAGCCGCGAGGCGCTCCACGACGTGTACCGGGCGGCGCGCGACACCGCGATGGAGGCGGCCCGCCGGCTCGGCGTGCCCCACCGTTTCTGCGATCCCGAAGAGCCGGACATGCGGCGGATGGGCATCCCCTACTTCGCCGAGCTGATAGACCTGGTAAAAAAGCGCCGCGGCATCACGGACCGCTTCATCCTCGACCGCGCGCTCAGGGAGGGCGTGCGGCGCGAGGCCGCGGAGCTCGCCCGCTCCCACTGGCGGGCGCGGGAGTCGTTCTGGCACGACCGGATTGAGCCGGACATCGGCGCCGGCGTACTCTTCATCTGCGGGCATGAGCACGCGGTGCGCTTCAGGGACCTCGTCGCCGAGCGTGGCCATGAGGCCCGGGTTATCGAGTCCTTCTGGCGCAAGGATATTTTCAGTGATTACGCGAACCTCGGTCTTGATTGAAGCATCGGCATTTCCAACTTTCCGGCAAGGAGGATTATCCGAATGAAAGCCCGCACATTGAAACGGATTTTCTCGATATGGCCGCCCTACCGGGGCGCGGGCATACGCGTGAGGCACATAGCGGACGACTACTCCGAAGTGATCGTAACAATGTCGCTGCACTGGTATAACAGGAACTACGTGAGCACACATTTCGGCGGCAGCCTCTACTCGATGATCGATCCCTTCTACATGCTCATGATCATGCACCTTCTCGGGAACGATTACATCGTCTGGGACAAATCCGCCGCGATCAAGTTCATCGCCCCGGGCACAGGGACCGTGACGGCCCATTTCAGGATGACCGACGCGCAGGTCGCCGAGATCAGGGAGAAGACCGCCGGGGGCGCGCCCTTTCTGCCCGAGTACGGGATCGATATCGTCGACGAGCAGGGCGCGGTGGTGGCAAAGGCGGTAAAAAGGCTCTACATACGAAGAAAGAACAGGGCCGGTGAAATCGGCGGGAACGCATGAAAACGATCGACTGCCTCGACATCGAGCCGTTTGAAATCTGCTCGATACGTCCGCCCACGGAAAACTACAGCCTTACCTTCAGGCTCACGCGCAACTGCTACTGGAACCGGTGCCGGTTCTGCCCGGTGTACAAATACGGCGCGCGTTTTTCGAGAAGAACCGAAGACGAGGTCATTCGCGACATCGACCGTGCGAAGCGGATCGACGATTTTCTGTTCGAGCAGGGGATCGGGTACCCGGTCTATTCGGAAGCGGACTTCCCGAAAGCGGCGGCCCTGCTCGAGCGGGTCCAGCGGGAACGGTGGGAGGCGGGCATCATCGACGACGCGGGGGAGCGGAAGCGGGTCCCGGAGGGCAT
>JAFGJX010000027.1 GCA_016928865.1 Spirochaetota bacterium | reverse complement strand
TAAAAAAATAACTTCTTGAGGGGCAGACATGGCACAGAGAAAGACCAGGAAAAAAAATTTCAAGCAGCTGCTGGCGAAATATCTGGATATCAAGGGGTTGGACATCATACTTGTCCTCGAGGACGGCAAGGAGATCGAACTTTACAAAAACAGGTCAATAGTCGGAGACATGATCGTCACCTTCGACATTGACAACGGTGAAAGGAAGATCCCGCTTAAAAACGTAAAACATGTTGATATGTACGCAGCCTGATGCAGCGCCGGCCGCATCCGGCCCCCCGTCCTGCTCGCGCCCGGATGCGGCTTCGCATCATTCCAGCCGTGGAAGGCTTCACCGCCTCCGGTAAAACTTTTCTTTACAAAATAAAAGAATGAATCATCATAAGCGGATATCATGCCCCATGGCGTGATTCGAAACAGGAACACTCCGGAGCTACAATGAAGATCATCAAACGCCTCAGGAACGCGCCGAAGCCCGGAAATTTGAGGGAAAAGCGTCCAATTATTTCACGCCGTTTTATCATCGCAATATCCGTCATCTACTCGCTCCTCATCATAGCCACGGCGGCTGCCTTTCATATATCCGTCCGCAAAAACGCCGCGATATTGAGGGACGCGCTTGCCACGCTTGGCCAGGAACTGCTTCTCCGCCGAATAGAAGGGCATGTAAGCCACCTGCGGTCTGTTTCAGCATCGACGCAGGGCGAGATCAGGGAAGCGCTCCGCAGCAACCCGACAGCGCACGCCGACCTGTTCGCGGTGATAATCTTTACCAAAACCTCGGACGAAAATTATTTCCGCATTGCCGACACCATCATCTTCAACCGCGACCTGAAGCTTGAGCTCCCCCGCTCTGCTGTGGTCCGGGAAAAAAAAGAGATCAGCTATCTGAAAAGGGGCCTTCTTCAGCCCGCGGTTGATCCCGATATCTACGCGCAGGGCTCCTATTCATGGCAGAACGTTTTTTACCCCTATGAGCTCGGAAGGAGAAAGGCGGTGTTGCAGTTCATGGCTACCGCTGCGCACACCCGAGAGATCATCGAGAACTACGGCGAGGGCTCGGAAAAAACGCGCCGGTTCATGGCCATCTTCATCCTGTTCCTCGTCTTCGCGGTCATAGTTCTTTCAGTTCTGTTCGTCCAGAATTACTCTTTGCTCATACGAAACCTGTCTCGCTATATGAAAAAGGCCGCTGAAGGCGACCTCGACGTTGCCCTTCATCCTGCTGATGACGTCGAACTGAACCAACTCGCCCTTTCATTCAACACACTTATCGAGGAGCTGAAGGATAAAACGGCGCGCGGCCAGGAAGCGACTGTCCAGACCGGCCCCTCCCCCGCGCAGGAAACGCCCGAGCCTGAAGGCCCCGGGACCATTTTCAGCACCGGCGTTGCGCTGCTCAAAGAGAACAGGCTTGACGAGGCCATCGCCATATTCACGACCATGACTATTATAAAGCCGAACGGGTTCGGAAGCTACTTCAACCTGGGGGTAGCCCGCGCGAAAAAACGGGAATACGACGCCGCCCTCTCCATGTTTGAAAAGGCTCGCGAGATTAACCCGTCCTACGAGGTGACCGCGTCCTATATCGAAAAGATAAAGCGACTGCGAGAGCCGGATGAGTGACGCCGCCGCATTGAAAAAGAGCGTGGCGCGCTTTCCGGAAGAGCCCGGCGTATACCTGATGAAAGACGCGTCCGGGGCGATCATATACATCGGCAAGGCAGCCTCGCTGAAAAAAAGGGTATCCTCGTATTTCCGCGCGAGCGGGCTTGACATAAAGACCCGGGTTCTGGTACGGATCATCAGCGATATCGAATACATCATAACCGACTCGGAGATAGAGGCACTCATTCTTGAAAGCGGCCTGATAAGGAAGCACAGGCCCAAATTCAATATTCAGAAAAAGGACGACAAGCGATATCCCTATATCGCGGTTACTCTCGACGAGGAATATCCCCGCGTTATATTCACCCGTACCGTGCGCCGCAACGGCACCCGCTACTTCGGACCCTACACCGACGCTCAGGCCGCCCGTAACACGGTATCCCTCATCAACTCCATATTCAAGCTCAAGCTCTGCACCAGGGAGCTTCCCCTGAAGAAAAACGAGCGTCCCTGTATGAACGCGCAGATCAACAAGTGCGGCGGCATCTGCACCGGAGCAATCACGAGGGACGAGTACCTGAAGATCATTGAAAGCGCCATAAGCTTTCTCGAAGGCAGGATCGAGCCGGTGGTCAGGGACCTCCAGGAGATGATGAAGCGCCTCGCGAACAAGCGTAAATATGAGAGGGCCGCGGAACTGCGCGACATGATCTTCGACATACAGAAGCTTTCGGAGACGCAGAAGGTCCACGCTGCGGTCGGCACCGACCAGGATTATATCGCCGCAGCAAAACAAGGCAACGAAGCGATCATCATCCTGTTCGAATTCCGCGGCGGGGTGCTCCTGGGGAGGAAGATCGCCGTCTATGACAACGCCGAGTACGCTTCCCACGAGGAGATCATCGCGACATTCCTGACCGGCTTCTACGAAAACGCGGAGATTCCCCGGCGGATCGTTGCCGAGCGCCGTATCGGCGACCGCGCGATGCTGGAGCGCTACCTGACTGACCGGTCGAAACACCGGGTGGCCATCACCGAGCCGCAAACCGCCGAGGACAGGGGCATCATCAGGCTTATTCACAAAAACATCGATGTTATCGCGGCGGAGCGGTACGCGGACCGCGAAAGCAGGAACACGCTCCTGGGGCTGGAAGAGCTCCAGCGTGTCCTCGGGCTGGACGGCCTTCCCCGCGCCATGGAATGCTTCGACATATCGAACCTGCAGGGCGCCGACGCTGTCGCGTCAATGGTGCGATTCCTTGACGGCAGGCCGGAGCGCTCCGGATACCGGCGCTACAAGATACGGGGCTACACCTCATCGGACGACCCCGGCATGATTCACGAGGCGGTTGCGCGACGGATCCAGTACCTGGCCAATGAGGGACTGTCATTCCCGGACCTGATGGTCATAGACGGAGGCAGGACGCAGCTGGCGCGCGCGGTTGAGGCCGCGGCAAATTTCACGTCAAACATCCGGATCATCTCGCTTGCGAAGCGCTTCGAGGAGTTATACCGCGCGCCCGGGGAACCGCCGCTCAGGCTCCCGGACTCATCGCCCGCCCTCAGAGTACTCAAGAGTATACGCGATGAGGCGCACCGCTTCGCCATTACCTATCACCGTAAGCTGCGCGGGAAAAAGACGACGCGCTCGGTGCTTGACGATATCGGCATCAGCGACCGGGCCAGGAAGGAGCTCCTTGCCCGCTTCAAGTCTGTCGACGGGATACGGAACGCTTCGCGGAATGAGCTGACTGCCGTTCCGGGGATCGGGGCAAAGACAGCAGAAAAGATCTTCGATTTTTTCCAGAAAAAATGATCAGTGCCGTGCATTCTTTTTTATCTTCTCAATCAACCGGTTAAACCGTGCGTCGGGCCGCATACGCTCAAAAGACGCATCCACCTTCAGGAGCTCAACGTCACTGAAACCGGCGGCAACCGCCTTTTCGAGGCTTTCAAACGCCTTCCTCGTATCGTTCTTCCTGGCATGGAGGCAGGCCAGGTTGTAATGGGCGGGATAAAAGGAACGGTCTGCGGCGAGGGCCTTTTCGTACATGGCTGCGGCATCATCCGGCCTGTCAAGCCGGTAATTGGCCTGGCCGCAATTATAATAGAACTCTGCCCGTGACGGATCGAGCTGGATGGCGCGCAAATAGCTTTTTACCGCGCTTCTGAACTTGAGCATTCTGTACAGGGCATTGCCGCGGAGAAAATGAGCCGCAGCATATTTAGCGTTCAACTCTATCGCACTGTTAGCGTCCGTGAGTGCCAGATCATATCTCCCTTTCCTCAGATATTCAGCGCCCCTTTTGGTATACGCGCCGACAGCGGGGTCAATGTCTATTGATTTTGTATAGGCATCTATGGCCATATCGCCCTTCCCCTCTTTTCCGTATTTCAGGCCTTCGTTATAATGGCGCCGAGCCTCAATCTTCATGCTGACCATCCGCGAGTTATCGAACCTCACCTTCGAGTCCGAGGAGCAGGATACGAGGATTGCCACCACCAGGGGGAAATACGGCAGGAAATAATTGCGAATTGATTCCGTCATGTTACACCTCCGGCATCCTCAATTAAGAGTCTATCCTGACAGGTTTATCACGCGTCGGGATAAAGCTTCGCGGCCTGCGGAACTCGGACAAAAGTGTTGAAAACTCAGACAGTCCTCGGTCGCTCAGCTCTTTTCCCGACGCTTTACCGGCCTATCGGGATAGCTTCTAAGCCTGTTCACGCCATGCGGCCGCGCCATGGCAACCGTATATTTTAATAATATTCAGAAATTTACTTTACACGGGGACCCCGTCCTGTATTGTGTGCTTCAAAACTGATACGGGGCGTAGCGCAGTCCGGTTAGCGCACTTGACTGGGGGTCAAGGGGTCGGAGGTTCAAATCCTCTCGCCCCGAAGGTTTTTTTACATGAGCAACGAACGTACGCTTCCCCAACCCTGCCTTCACAGGTATACGATATCCCCGGAATATATTATATGCTGGAAGCCTGCGTCGTCACGGATGACCAGCGCTCCGCTCATATCGATATCAAGCACCGTTCCTTCCGTGTGAGCGCCCTCCTGTTCCACCCTGATCCTTCTTCCAATGATTCCGGAATACGCTTTCCACCGCTCGAGAATTACCTCAAATCCCCCATCGGTATATATCCGGTACCAGCGCTCAAAATGCCCAAGCAGCGATGATACGATATCCTTCCGCGAGGCTTCCCTGCCGGTTTCTATCATTATCGACGATGCGGAATTCGCAATATCATCGGGAAACATGTCGCGCGGTGTGTTGACATTGATCCCGATACCCACTATAACGACATGCGATCCGTCGTCACGCGCATGGAGCTCGGTGAGTATCCCGCATATCTTCCTGCCGTTCAGTAACAGATCATTGGGCCATTTTATATCGACGCTGACACGGGTCGACTCCTTCAGGGATTCCGCTCCGGCGACCGCCGCGACCAGCGTGATTCCAGGCAGCCTGTTAGGAGAAACCCGGGGCGTCAGAATCACCGACAGGTAAATACCCGCCCCGGGGGGAGAGTGCCATGTCCGGTTCATTCTGCCCCTCCCGGCGGTCTGACGCTCGGCCAGCACCACCGTGCCTTCTGCAGCGCCGCCGCGCGCGAGTATAAGGGCCTGTGTGTTAGTCGAATCGGTCTCGGTGATATGGATTATCCTTTTACCGATCTTCTCCGTGTTCAGGCCGGCCGAGAGTTCTGCAATATTGAGGATATTATCAAGCGCCATGAATCTAGTCCATACCGCAATGGAGCGGTACAGCAGACTGTTTCTTTAAAGGTTGCCTGTCAAGGATGAAATGCGCCAGAAAAGGCCCGGGAAGGCTGATCGTAGGCCCTTTATAGTCAAAAAAGCGTGCCAACGATGAAAATATCTTGCATAAAACCCGGGCGGAGGCTAATATGTAACGGTATGTTTTTTACTGATAACACGCTGTAGCCGGTAGTTCAAATGGATCAGCGAGAACCCTCCAATAATCCTTCGAAGGTGACTGTATATGGAGCTTGATGAATTTTTTGACAGAAAACAGATTATAAAATTAAAAGTCAAGGAAAAGCAGCTGGTCATCAAAGAGCTCGTCGACAGGCTGAACGACCTCGGCCGGATCAACAACAAGGAGCGTTATTACGCGCAGGTAATACACCGGGAATCGCTGGAAAATACCGGCATCGGAAACGGATTCGCGATCCCCCACGCCCGCACCGAATCCGTATCGGATCTCATTTCTGTGCTCGGGATTCTTGAAAAGCCGATTGATTACCAGTCTATAGACGACAAGCCGGTCCGGTATGTGCTCCTGAGCATCTTCCCGACAGAGATGAGCACCAAATACCTCTATCTCATCGGCATGATGGCCCGCATTTTCTCCGACAGACAAAAGAGAAAGATAATGGACGGCGAACCGACGCCGGCGAAGATATATTCCTTTCTGAAAAAAGAGGCAAAAGCATATTATGAATCGATATCGGTCAAGGACCGCCCCAAGGCCGGCAAACCGGAAAACCTGTCAGGCGTGCCCTCCTCCGACCTCGACCTGCTGATACGTCTCGACAGCCTGTACAAGGTGCTCGATGAAGGCAACAAGAGCGATTCGCTGGTAAAAAAAATCGATTCAATGAAAAAGCTGATCGACAACCGCTCCCTTACCTACTACGAGAGGATGCGCAAGAAGCGCGACAACCCCTTCGCGATCGTCGAAAAAAACAGCTGCTCCGGGTGCCACATGGAGATCCCGCCTTTCTATGTTGAGCAGATCAAGGAGCGGAAAGGTATATCGCTCTGCACTCACTGCGGCAGGTTTTTGATACTGCTGTAAGAGCCCACCGGGCCGGCACGTCGTTCTGGCGGCCCGCGGTACATCCCATATGATAATGATAATGAATCGTCATCTCAACCCGAAAGAAAATTAACTTTCATCTGGAACATCATAAAAATACGTTGTAAACCCGGACCAGTATTACCGCTGGCAGATGTAATTTGTAAAATCGGGATAGCTGCTGATCTGCCAGGCATGATAAGATATCATCAATGACCTGAGATATGGGAAAATTTCACGCTTGCGAATAATTTGCATAATAAAAAAATAGTATTAAGCATCATCATGCCATAGAATATTTATCTGATGTTTTTTAAGAAAATAAAATCTGCTCTAATTGTAAAGGGGTTACCTTTTATAGAAATATGATGTATATAAAAATCGCACAATTCCTCAGGAACTCAAAAAAGGGCGGACGTCTATCTCATCTGATCGATGGATCGAATCATCATCAAAATAATTTTGATTTCATCAGATTTTTCGCAGCCAATCTGGTAATTATTTCCCATTCTTTTCCAATATCCTACGGCAACAATCTGAATGAACCAATATTCAGAGTTACAGATGAAATTACCCTGGGTGGAATAGGAGTATATATCTTTTTTATTGTAAGCGGTTTTCTAATTACAAGGAGTTGCGAACGATCAGATAGCATATATAACTTTTTTCGAAATCGGGCACTAAGAATATATCCCGCCTTGATCGTTGCTGTTCTTATTACAGCATTTATTATGGGCCCCATACTTAGCAAATTATCATTGCTGGAATATTTTTCACGCACTGAAACATATAGATACCTGGTTTCAGCGTCAATATTCAAAATTTATTACGGCTTACCCGGAGTTTTTATAAATAATCCCAATAGATCTGTGGTTAATGGATCATTATGGAGTTTGCGTTATGAAGTATTTTGTTATATTTTTGTTGCCGCTCTGGGATTTCTTAAATTGTTAAATAAACACGTTGTATTGACATGCGTCACAGTGGCAACAATTATTGCCGCACTTATAAAATACCTGTGGCCGAATCAAACAGGGTTATTATACATTTTCTCTCATACCTGTTATTTCATTACATTTTTTGGATGCGGTATGCTTATATATCTTTTCAGAGATCATATTATACTAAATACTAAATTATTTTTCATATCTTTATCACTACTTGTCATCGTAATAGTATTTTCATATTATCCGGTATTACTTGCCATAACGGGCACATATTGCATCATATTTATTGCTTATCAAAAGATTGGAACACTCGCTAATTTCAGCCGATCTGGCGATTTTTCATATGGAATTTACATTTATGCCTTTCCAATCCAGCAGATTTACTCTTTTTTACTTTCTGATAACCGAGAATGGTGGATAAATTGTATTCTTTCAATACCGACAATTTTAATTTTCGCTGTTTTCTCCTGGCATCTGGTTGAAAAAAAAGCTCTCTCAAGAAAATCAAAATATTAATAATCGCTGCGGTATTCGTCCCACATGTCAGTCGGGAATGCATCTAATGACCGCGCGCCTTCCTCTTCCTCGGGAACACTATACCCGAAAGGATCGAGATCGCCATTTGCTATAGCCATATATCTGTCCTGATAATCAAATAACACATCGTGATTCCACAATGTTTTCGCTCCAGCAAGGTCCTCCATCATCAAAGCCGCCAACACCCACCCGGTCCATGAAGCCGCTGTGCAACACTGCCGGTAACGCGCCGTCCATACCGGATTATCAAGAGAAGGATGCGAGGAGTGCTCTATTCCCCATTCAGGCATTCCCAGATGAGCGGTTGTATATTGAGGAGGCGTATACCCTTCGTAGGGATTATAATCATGCGTCCGGTCGACATCAGCCTGTACAACATAATAAGTCTGATCGTCTTCCTGAAAATGAATATAATCTGACGGAGGATTGCCGGCCCCGTGACCGGATACTTCGTATAAATAATCTCCTGACCTGTTTCCAATGGAGCTCATATCACCGTCTCCCAGCACAAGTCCGGCAAAAAGAATTGGCCATTTTCTTCCCGCATTATGCCCGCCATCATTCTCCCACTGGACGCCATTCGCAACACATCCATAATTATCGATGCCAAGCTGCACAAAATGTATAAGCAGTTCCTCCTTTTCCGCAATGCTGAAATCCAGATGAAGCATGAGGGAGGCGATTCCAACTGCTCTCGATATTTCTCTTCCATATGTAGGCATATTGTGAGCAGGATGTATAAAACCGTTCTCGAAACCTCCATAATGATCAATCCAGGGACGGGCAAAATGTGCGGCCACAGCATCAATATCAGGAGTTCCCGGCACCGGCGCCAGGGTCCGCAATAGCGTGTAATTCAGCTGGCTGACATTATGCTCAATTGTTTTGTCGGCCCCGCAGTAAGGAGGTCTGAAGCTTCCATCATCCGGCGCTGCGCTTAAAACAGTTAAGATCTCTGCATCGCTTAACTGGGTCTCCGCTCCAGGCAGTATAATACTGATTGATGAAATCAAAGAAGATCCAGGGGTCAGAATCAATGGATTAACGGAAGACAGATTTAGCGCCACATTCGTACCGGCGCTGTATGCCATAACACAGGAAGAATCATATCCCTGTACGCCGACCGTCGGGTCCGGATTTATCATTGAACCATTGATTATCCTCGCGCCAATATATATTGAAGGAGGATTAATGTAATTGATTACGACGGGGTTGCCCACCACCCAATAATCACCATTGGCAAATTGGCCGTATTCATATACTTCGTTAAAATACCACGTGATATTATTTTTTTGAATCTGCATTTCATAAACAAGTGGAACATAATTAACAATAAAATCATACATCAGCATATCGTGCTTGTTATCATTGATTTTACTATCAATTATGTCTGATGAGCAGCTACAAACGTGGAACAAAAACGTTAAAACGATTATCGACGATTGCGTCCTTAATCTCCTCATAAACAGCCCCCCACATCTCTTATAACCGTTCACATAGAGCAAACAGAATTTTTTTATTTATTAGAGTCAGGCGTTTTTCACGCCGCGATCTTCAATTCATTATAGATTTTTCATGGGCAATTCTCTCCCGACAAGAAAAGCGACTCTGTCGATGAAATCCCTCCTTCGCCGCAACATAAAACATTGCCTCCATCCTCCATTAACATCACTGATTCGATAGATAAATACAATGTCGCAGGTTGGGCTTTTACATAATATCGCCTCCTTCCAGGGAGTAGTTGCTTTCCCCTTCTTCTCCGCTCTTTAATTTCCCGGTGTTTTTTACAAAAAAATCCAATGGCTCAATATAATTGTAAAGCTGCTACTTTTTAAAAGGAATATATTTTTTTCCATACATTTTCCACATATCATCAACAAATTCCGTAAGGCTTGATCCCTGACGAGCGTCATAGGATCTTTTATACTTTTTGGCCAACAAAGCAGTAAACATACTGTCATCTTCCTCCATAAATCTGTAACAATAATCAAAGAAGGCATTATGATTCCAACTCTGTACAGCTTTTTCCCCCATCAAACGAAGAGCGAGACAGTATCCTATCCACGCCTTAGAAGTACAGCATCTTCTATAGGATTCAGATTTTGGATGAGAATCACTGCCACCTGATAATGGTTGCCATAACTCCAGAGGTATATGCTCATGTTCTGCAACATACGTTCCATTCATTGTCCATTCAGTAAGCCGCCACAGGGCTGCATCTCCCTTCCCGCCATTTAATTTTCCAATCCAGCCCCTTACACCTTTTACCGCAACCGATTTCTTGTCTTCAACACCGGCTGCGCGCCTGTTTGTGACAACATCCGCGTAATCAGGCAGATATGCATCATCATAATAATATGTTTGACCATCTTCAGCAAATCGATATTGATAACCTTCTATTGATTTATTTTTTCTATAAAATTTTTGTTGAATATTAAGCATGTCACTATTATTCAGGAGAAGACCTGCAAACACTATAGGAAACTTCCTGCCTGAGTTATGACCACCGTCAGCAATCCAGACACCTCCATCAAGGGCAATACCGTAGAAATCAATGCCTATCTGGACCAAGCTTATTAACAATTTATTTTTTTCCTCACGGGAATAATCCAGCATGAGCTGCAAAGCAACTTCAGATAGATTGGCCGCAATATCGCGCCCATAATCGCGCATATTATTAAGCGGATGGATTCTGCTGCCAATAAAACCGGCCCCTTTCCAATGATCCAGCCATACCCTTTCAACAAGTCTTGCAGACTCTCGCAACGAAGGAGCTCTGAATGGCTTCGGAAGTGATTTCAAGTAATCCCATACTAAATCATTACTGGAATAAATCAAAGGATCCACGCCACTCCTTTCCAACCTGGATGGTCTTGAGTAGGGAGGTCTAAATTTATCTCCAGATTGAGGGGCATCAACAATAGTTATAACAATGGCATCATATAAAAATGTGCCTTCGTTACCGCCAATCTTTTTTAAGCTGGTGGTTAAAACAATACTATCACCCGGATTGACTTTCCTTGGCAAGGTCACCGCAAGTGCCGGATTATATCCGGCCGATCTGCTGTCATATCCCTGCTCATTGGAAACCCGGGGATTAATCATGATCCCTACATAATCATTAATTTTTTCCGGGGCCTTTTTCGCAGAAACTCTGGTCAGCATGACAGGTCCAACAACCCAGTAGTCACCATTAACAAACTTCCCTACATGATGTTTTTGGGAAAAGAAGCATGAAATACCATTCTGTTCGATAGAAGATTTTAACTGAAAATTAATATCAGCATCAACAGGAGTCAGGCTGATAAAAATAATAGAAACAGATATTAGCGTGAATAATTTTAGCACTTTTTTATCTCTCATTATATCTCCAATTTATAGTCAAAACATTAAAATTATTAAATTCAAACTATTTGAATTCATCCTGGTTTAAATAAAATTATTACCTTAATTTATTGAAAAATAATAATGGAATCACGAGATCAATATTTTTTTTTATCAAACTATAAATAATGACAATGCTGAGCCAAAATAACCTCAGCTGTTTTATTATGGAGTGGATTCTACCGCCCCCCTGTCGGGGATTGTACCGCGTTCAATGAAAAAGAAATCATCATCAGGTACAATAATTTCACTAGACCCAGGAAATCCGTTATTATCTCCTGGCGTGCCTGAAATTATTCTGAAATCTTCAGCTGTTGGATCGCCGACTTCAGGGCCGGTTATACCGGGTATACCTGCGAAACCCGGGTTGCTTGCTTCAATATCATGAGAATTTTCCACGTATTGTCCCAGAGACGAGCCAAATAAATTATAATCACCTCCATGTTCAGATGCGTTACACCCGGATAAGAATGTGCAATT
>JAFGJX010000026.1 GCA_016928865.1 Spirochaetota bacterium | reverse complement strand
TGTACATCTTTTAAGTCACATGAAAAAATTCAAATAGTTTTTTATTCGGGGGTCAGAGTAAAAACTAAAATGACACCTTTATAGAGACCGGGGTCAGAGTAAAAAAACAGTCAGTGAATTGTTAAAAAAATATTCCGTCTGGCCGGTTTGCCCATTTGATAAATAATACTTTTTTGTATACAATATTATTCAATTTTACCGAGACGGGGGCGAATATTCACTTGCCCTTACTTTTTTATTATAAAACCCGCCAGCGTCGCACCGAGCACGCCTGCTGCAGCGTAGATGATCCAATCGCCCAGCAGGGTATATATTGTCTTTGAACCGGGCATCACGATGTCGTCCCTGATGCACTCCCTGGTGAACAGGCCGGACCGCCGCACAATCTCTCCCGTCGGTGAAATGACAGCCGAATACCCGTTATTGGAGGCGCGTACCATGAAGCGCCTGGTTTCGACGGCGCGCACCGAGGCATGACGAAGATGCATGCCCGGCTCCGAGGTCCTTCCGAACCATCCGTCATTGGATATATTAACGAGCACGCGCGCCCCATCGCGCACCGAGCGCCGCACATACCATGGATAGACAGCCTCAAAGCATATTGACAGGCCGATGATTCCCTCATCGGTACGTGCCGCCGACGGGGTTCTCCCCGGCAGAAACTCCGAAGGAGCGGTATAGTATTTTCCGAAGAGCTGTCCGAATGGGGCCGTTTCCGAATAGGGCAAAAGAATGTTTTTATCATAAAATGTGACTCCTTCAGCGCGGGAGACGATATAGGCGCTGTTATATACTCCGCTGGAGCCGATTTCACGCCGTACGCCGCCGGCCACAAGGATATGCCCATCATCCAGGCGGGACTGAATGAAGGAAAAAAGGCCGGTATCCACCATCCCCTCCGTGTTGAGGACCGTTTCCGGCCATACCACAAACCCGCCGTGTTTCGGCGCTCCGCCACTCCACTTTTCCGATTCGCCGGTTGAATCCTTTTTAAGGCCGCCGCACCTCCCGGTAAGACCCATGCAGACATTGACCCGGTCCATGAATCCTGAATCCTTCCACCGCTCATCCTGGGAAAAGTTTGGCTGGACAATAATTGCGGCAATCTCTTTACCCGCGCTCCGTTCGCGTTCTATCATCTGCCGCACAGCGGGCAGACGTATTGCGCCATACGCCAATGGCACAAGAATCCCGCAGAGAAGGAGGGAAAAGGCGGCCCTGTTGCGCGCCATATACTTGAACGCTCCCCGGAGAGCAGCGGAAAATGACTCGATCTGCCGGATCGTATTCCAGTCAACATCACTACAGAGATATCTTGTAATGGAATTTATCATCACCACCAAAAAAGTAACCCCATGCAGGCCGGTGATATCCGCCATCTGCATGAAGAGGTTACACGGCTGCACCGCATATCCCACCGGCCCCCATGGAACCGTTACCGGGATAAGCTCCCGGGAAAAATCGATGAAGATCCAGAGCGAGGGGACCATTATCGCATAAAACATGATGAGTCCACGCGGACCGGTGATAGTGCCCCGCAAAAAACGATACGCCAGGCCATAGACTCCGTACATGAGAGCGTGAGGAAGCATCAGACCAAAGAGCATGAATATAATCGTTGAAATAACAGGAAGACCATACTCCCAGACCATGGCATTGAAAATCCAGTATGCCATTCCCACTGATACAAGTGCGCCAAAGAGAGCACCTGCGGCGGCAACGTGAAGCAACGATCTCGTCTTCTCCAGATATATAAAGAACGGTACCAGTGCGATAAAAATAAGGGGCCAGGGTGAGCAATTGAATGATGAGACAGGGAACGAGAGCAGGTAAAGGAGAGCGGAAAAAACGGCCAAAGACATTCCCGACCTACCAGATGAAAAGGAGCGGGTCCAGATCACGGCCGTGCTTCATAACGGTAAAATGCAGATGGGGACCGGTTGACCACCCCGTGGAGCCCACCCTGCCGAGAACCTGGTCCTTGGTGATCCAATCGCCGCATTGTACGCTAATCGAAGAGAGATGTCCATACAACGTGGTATATCCCTCGTAGTGCTGCATCATAACGGTATTGCCGAAACCACCGCGCCAACCCGTGAATATGACCATGCCGTCCCGCGCGGGATGTACGGGCGTTCCGCGCTGCGATCCTATATCAACGCCGTTATGATACATGACAACTCCATCCTGCATGAAGGGATGTTCCCGGTTGCCGAAGAGGGACGTGAAATTTCCCCGCACCGGCGACCTGAAGACATTCTTAATCCGGTAGAGCTTTTCAAGATAATTGTTAACGATGACCGGCCGGGCCTCCTTGAAGAAAACGAGACGAATATCATCGGTTGATATCAGCTTAAATGGGGTGGGGATATATTCCCCGCGCACCTCGCCTTCATACTTGAGGCGCTTCCGCATCCTGCGAACGTCAAGGATATCATCGATCGCAAGCAATACACCATCCTGGGCGGGGACAACTATCTCAACGCCATCCCTGGGAACGAGGGACGTGATAAACGGATTGGCCGCAATAATCGTATCGATTGAAATATTATTTCGGTACGCCACGTCCCAGTATGACTCGCCCGCGGCAAGACGGTGCGTCATGAGCCGGACGCCTGCGATATAGGGATACTGCTTTATCATCCGCAAGTATTCCGATGAATCGGTGAAAAGAGGAAAGCCTTCTTTAACGATATAGCTGCCCTTCTTGACCTTCACGCTGTCGCGCACCAAGGCGGTAATAACATTGCCCAGGAGGATAACAACGGCCAGGACAATAGAGATAATGATCCCATAGGTTTTCATCTGGCGTACCTGGTACCTGCTGAATGGAGGCCAGTGCAGCATTATTTTTCTCCAAGCCGTTGAGATTTTTGTGCGGCCCGTTCAACCGCATCCATGACGATACCGGCAAAGCCGCTCCGCTCCAGCACGTGGATGCCCTCAATGGTGGTCCCGCCGGGTGATGTCACTTTCCCCCGCAGCGACATCGGGTCCTCTCCTGATTCAATGACGTATCTCGCCGCGCCCAAAACCGTCTGGGCGGCAAGGATGAGCGCCTTGTCCCGGGGTATTCCGAGCTTGACTCCGCCATCGGCAAGCGCCTGAATAAAGGTGAAAACATACGCCGGTCCGCTCCCCGACAGACCGGTAACGGCATCCATCAGCTTTTCCGGCAATACCATCGCCCTGCCCGTCCGCGAAAACACCTGCTCGACCTCGAGCAATGAGTCTCCGTCAACATTTGCATTCGGTGAAAGCACCGACATGCCCTCGCCCACCATGACCGGAGTATTGGGCATGACCCGCACAATCTTCCCCGATGCGCCGATGATTTTCTCCATAGCCGCCAGCGAAATTCCGGCCGCTATGGATACGATGATCGACTCCGGCGTTATCTTTCCTTTTATCGAAGACAGAACCGCCGCGACCGCATCGGGCTTCACAGCGATAATAATAATCCCGGAGGAGCGGGCCAGCTCTTCTGCTGAAGACACAGCTGTAATCCCTGTCGCGCGAGCAAGCGAATCCGCCCTGCCCGCATCGACATCATACACGAACACCAGAGACGGGTCGATGTTCGCGGCAAGCCGTGAAAGAATGGCGCCGCCCATGTTGCCCGCTCCGATGCAGCCGATTGTCTTTCTTTTCATCGTCATTCGATGTTCCTGCTCCCGAAAATCGCCGTCCCGATCCTCAGCATCGTTGCTCCCTCTTCCACCGCAATCCGGTAATCAGACGACATCCCCATGGAAAGCTCACCGAGGGTAAGCCCGAAGGACTTGTTGATACGATCAAGCAACCGCCTGGTCTCCCTGAATGCGCTGCGTACCGGGTGCTCCTCATCGGTAAAAGGGGCCATGGTCATGAGGCCGATGAGTTCAAGGTTCTCAAGATCCAGAATTTTTCTTACCAGATCCATCAAGTCACCAGGAGCAACACCGCTTTTGCTATCCTCCCTCGATGCATTTACCTGCACGAGGATCTTCTGCTTCTTTGCTATCCGGCCCGCTTCGATGTCCACCTTAAGGGCCGTATCAATCCTGTCTATAGAGTGGATGGCATCAAAAAGTTTCACCGCATCGCGCACCTTGTTTGTTTGCAGGTGGCCCACCATGTGAAACGAAAAATCTCCCTTCAACAATGGTATCTTTATTTTTGCTTCCTGCACCTTGTTCTCGCCGAACACCCGCACTCCGGCATCAATAGCTTCCTGAACGGTCGGGGCATCGAAAGTCTTACTAACGGCTATTATTCGGATCTTGCCGGGATCCCTTCCGATGGCTATGGCAATTTTCCCGATCTCTTCCTGGATCCTGCTGTAATTCTCAACAACACTCATTGATGCTATCTAGTAATCAAAACAGCCAAGCGGGAACGCCCGGCTTAACTGAAAATGAGGCGAATTTCACCGCCCGCGCGGGCTGTGAAAATATACGAATATCTTTTACAGATGTCTTGATGGCACACCGTAAATAATATTGCAAGTATTTTATTATCAACCTCGCGATCCACAACGGAGGCGATAATATTTTGCTAAACAGACCGGCATGAGTTACGTAACTGCCAATGGGAGGCTCTGGGTGGGTGGGATGCCCCAGTATTGCATACAATACGCAACATTATGTAAAGACCCATATAGAATAATATAATTCGTAAATCGATAGTTATCGGTATTCACTTGTTTATTGTTAAGCAAATCATCAAAATATTTTTCAAGAGCATAAGCGATAATCCTTGACCCCGACAATTTACAAGCCTTCTTTAAGTCCAGTAGCAACTCATATTCCACAGGTGTCAGAGCAATATGGAGCCTGTGCCAGCATTCCTTCCTGTCCCTATTCTGATATCTGATTCTCGACCATGGGGCTAGCGGAATTATATTTTCATCAGTGAGCCTTTTCAACAGCCATGATATTATCCGTTGCTTTGATAGTCCAGTACCAGTCGAGGCTTTTTCAAGCTTTTTAAGAATAGCGATATGCATATTGATTGTACTTTCAATCATCATACGACTCCATATAAAAATTATTTACCGATAACTATCTCTCAAAATACATAGCTGTGAACCAAGAACCGTGCAGACAGCTACCGACATGGAATAGAACGAAAATCGACTCCCGGATATAAAAAATATTTCCTAGCATATTCAAAAAAATGACGCATGGGGGCAAATAATTGAGGAATAAATCGAAAAACTTTCTTTACTTTTATATACTGTGTTTTCATTCTGTAAAAAAATATCAAAAGAGGTGTTTTCATGAATATTCTTATATTTGGGCCCAACGGTAGCGGCAAAGGCACTCAGGGCGCAGTAGTCCAAAAAAAGTATAATGTCACCCATATTGAATCCGGAGTCATCTTCCGGGAAAATATCAAAGGCGGTACCGACCTAGGGAAAAAGGCAAAAGAATATATCGATCGTGGCGACCTCGTTCCGGACGATATAACCATCCCCATGATTCTGGACCGTTTAAAAAAGGACGACTGTAAAAAAGGCTGGCTTCTGGATGGCTTCCCCCGCAACGACGAGCAGGCAAAAGCACTTGATGAAGCGCTCAAAAAAGCCGGTATACAACTTGATTGTGTCATTGAGATATTACTGGACCGTGAAATTGCTAAAAATCGTATCATGGGCCGCAGGCTCTGCGCCGCAGACAACAACCATCCCAATAATATTTTCATAGACGCCATCAAGCCGGCCGAAAAAGACGGCGAAATGGTTTGCCGTGTATGCGGCGGAAAGCTTTCAGCGCGTTCGGATGACCAGGATGAGGCCGCAATAGGCAAGCGCCATGACATATATTACAATACCAAGAACGGGACCCTTGCGGCAGTTGAATACTTCAAGAAGCTTTCACAAAACAGCAATGGCTCTCCCCGTATAATTGAACTTGATGGGAAACCGGGCGTGAAAGAAGTAAGCGAAGAGCTGATGAAAAAGCTTGGATAGAAGCAGCACCTCTCATGGACAAATAGACTTGACACCGCAAAAGAAACATGTGAGGGTGGTGTTGTAGAAAAGAAAATTTTTCGGAAGGGGGCGTAACCAAGCCCCTCTTCCGAAAATATCTTCATTGGATTTTTTCTCTCTGAAAATTTTATATAACGCGATAGAGAAGCAATGAAAAAATTATTTATCAAAGCGACCATTCTAATCTGCTTGCCAATAATTCTGAACATCGCCATTACCGTTTATTGCTATTCAAACAGAAGCATTCCGGAATTCAAGGGATATTTTCTCGGCACCTTGCTGAGCATGTTCTTCTCCCTGGTATGGATTTTTATCGCTCGGAAAGCTATCGTTTCCAATATAATGGTAATGTTCACCGTAACGCTGGCATCCTTCCCGATAAAAATCGTATTCCTCGCGATCATCGCACTGGGTGGATTGTTTTTTTTGGGAATGGACCAGATCTTTTTCGGCGGCGCCTTTCTTCTTGGCACGATATTGAGCCTTTTTATTGAAGTATGGTTCCTTATTTCCGCAAACAAGCTTCAGAGAAAACTCAAGTCAGCAATAAAACCCCCCCAAGGACAGAACTAGGCATACGCCTTGTATGATATATGGATTCCACAAACCTGAATAATTTAAGCAAGGAAGAGCTGATTCAGAAAATTCAAGATCTGTATCAGAAATATCAGATCAGCGCCGGGGAAATCGGAAGCACCAGGATCGATTATCATTCCCTTCTCGAAGCGGCATCCGATATCATATTCGTCATAGATAACAAGGGCACTATCATTTATATTAATTCCGCATGGAAGGAATTCTTTCCCTCATGGACAGGAAAGAAAATGGGCGGTCATTACCTGAAGAATATACCGGCAATTGAGCAGGATCGGGCCGCCTTTGTATTTAACGAGGTTATCAAAAGCGGTAAAACATTCCAGAATGAAATATTGAAGACCTACGATGAAAATGGACAGAAAATATATCTGACTGCAAGTTTTTCACCTATAAAATCGGACACGGGCGAAATCGTCGGGCTCATCGGAATCATGAAAAACATCACCGACAAGCATCTGGCTGAAAAAAAGGCGAAAGAATACAGCCGGATTCTTGAGATAAAGGTCAAGGAACAGCTCGTCCAGGCATCTGAGTTGAAGGGACTCCGTGACTTCAATGAAGACATCATCAATCACGCTCCCATCGGCATTTTTGTGATGGATCCCTCCGGCATCGTAATGTCGGAAAATCCCGCCCTGAAACAGATCATGGGACACAGCCAGAGCGACACCCTTGTCGGGGTCAATCTGCTCAACGAGCAGGCCTTCACCGACAGCGAGCTCGGCAAGCTGTATGAAAATTGTCGGAGCGAAAAGAAAACAGGAAGGGCCTTCAACATCCCGTATCGCGCTCTGACGAGCGGCCGCGACCTCATCATCAACGCGACAGTGGTGCCGCTGACGGATTCAGCAAATAATATTGAAAAAATTATCTTCATGGTTGAAGACCACACCGAGCAGGCGGTCATTACCAACCGCGTTTATGAAGCTGAAAAGCTGTCCGCACTCGGCATACTCGCGTCAGGTGTCGCTTCAGAGCTGAAAAACTGCATCAACAAGATGGTGATGGACCTTAATTTTGTAGACAATAACCTCGAAGAAGGAAGCCCATCAGGCGAATACATAAAATCACTCAACCACGAGCTGGGAAGAATCAAGAACGTCACAGAACAGCTTACGAGCCTTTCGACCGCAGATAAAGAGGAAAAGGACATCTGCGATCTCAACAAGATAATCACCAGCCACCAGGTTGATGTCATGCTCAAGCGTCTCCGGAGCGAGGGCTTTGATGTCGTTGTCGAGGGAGCGCAGGAACCGGCGTCCATTCGGGCCAACCAGAACCAGCTGCAGCAGCTGCTTATCCAGTTCATAGAAAACGCTGAAGAGGCCATGCCTGAAAAGGGATCAATCAACATTTCGGTGCAAACAAGGAAATCCAAGGAAGGTGAATTTGCCATTCTTACCATATCAGACTCGGGAATAGGAATTCCCGAGGAGAATCTCCAGAAAATATTCAAACCATTTTTCACCACGAAAGGAAAGCAGGCCACCGGTCTCGGATTGATGATAACTTCCGCCATCGTCCAGAACCTCGGCGGCACCATTGGCGTGAAAAGCGCTCCCGGTCGGGGGACATCCTTCAGGATCATCCTCCCCCTTGCGGGAAAAACATCTTGAAAGGCACCGGCATGGACAAAGAGAAAGATATAAAAAAAATACTTGAAGAAGATGGCTACAATGTCATCAGCAAGGCCATGCTTCCCGATCGGGCCCAGGACCAGCTGTCCCTGCACCAATCCGAACGGGCGCGGGATTACCTCAATTTTCTCGCAAAGAAAAGCGACCGTGAAAAATTCGTTGCCCCGGTAACGCCGGTCGAAAAAATACCCGACCGGAAAAGCGAGCTTGCGACAATACGGGCGGATGAATTCGACATCCCCACCATCGTTGGCAACCTGAACTGGCACATGAACCGCATCAGCGAAAACGTTATCGGCCGCAGCGAAATCATCCGTCAGGCGATATTCGCCATTCTTACCGGCGAGCACATGCTGCTCCTGTCCAGGACCGGCATGGCAAAATCGTATCTTGCCCAGTATATATTCAACACATTCGAAGGCGCCCGGATATTCTCGTCGCAGGCGAGCAAGGATCAGACCCCGGACAATTATTTCGGCCCCTATAACATCGAGGAATTCAAAAAGGGAAGAATACGGCACAACATAAAGGGGTCCATCATCGAGGCCAACCTTGTATTCCTGGACGAGTTTTTCGACGCTAGCGACGTGGTACTCAGGTCGCTCCTCACGGTCCTGAACGAGCGTAAATTCATCAATGGTTCCGAGCAGATCGACACAGCCGTTCACACGGCGATCGCCACGGCGAACTACATGCGCATGAACGAGGTCACGGAGGCGGTCCTCGACCGATTTACCTACAAGTCCATCATTCCTGAAAACACAAACGTCTACAACCAGTTGCTCATCGACCACACCTATTCCATGAGCGGCGGCCACCCGGTTGAACCGGAACAGAAAATATTCTTCAACCAGATACTCTACCTGCATGATATCATCAAAAACAAGAACCGAAGCATACGGATCGAAACGCCGGATTTCATCTACTTCATGAAAAACGTGCTCATAGACAAGTTCATGAGCGAGATGCGGAAGAGCGATTACAACTATTTTCTGTCGCCGCGGAAAATCGCCAAACAGGGGGACTTCCTCCGCGCCTCGGCGCTCCTGAATAACCGGTTCCAGGTGACGACCGACGACCTGAAAGAGATGTACCTCTGCCTCACCACCCTGAACAGCTACATCTCGGTAAAGGCCAAGGACAAGTCCGAGGGTGACCTGTATCTCGACACCTTCAACCAGACCATGACCCATTACAAGGCAACCGGGGCGTTTCAGCAGATCGAGCTCCTGCTGAACATCCGCCAGGTATTCCAGGAAATACGCCAGAACCCGGAGCGGCGAGACGCCATCCTGGCCCGAAAAGGTGTTCTGCAGAGCGTTCTCGAGTTCCTGAAAAAGCTCTTCCCGAACCGGCGCCCGGAAGAAGACCAGAAACTCACCATCGAGTCACTCAAGAAGAACATACTGGATCTCACCCCGGCCGTGGAAGAGGTCCAGGAGCTTAAAAACGGCATCATGCAGGACTACCGTGATCTCTACTGACAGAGGCGTACCGTGAGCCCTGAAATCGCTGCGTTCAGACGAACCGATTCCGAAGACATCGATTTTTTCGAATACTGGGATTCCCTGGGCTTTTTCGAATACTCGCGCTCCATCCTTCCGCCCCAGTTCTTCACGCTCTTCGAAATTGCCCGCGTCATTTTTTCCGATGAGCGGCTCAACGACGCCTTCAGCGCGATAGAAGAGATATCCCGCGAGGACCGGGACTACAAACCGGACCGCAAGGAAAGCATCCATGTGAACAGGCTCGAAAAAATCTCGCCCCTGTCGGACAGAATGGAGATCGACCGCTACCGGAACATAATCGACCTTAAAAAATCCCTGCCGCGGGAGCTCGCCCTGGAGCCGGAAGTGTTCGACATGAAGCTGTACACCAAGACACTGCTCGTGCAGAGGCACTACGAAACGGAAGCGGACAGCTTCAAGCCGATATCCACCTCCCGTGACAAAAAGGGCAAGGAAGCGAACCGCTACGAGCAGAAATTCTTCATACTCCTTGACCGCTCGAAGTCCATGGAAGCCAGGATGCGCACCTTCTACTCGAAATGCATCATTGCGGAGTTCCTGCGAAGGAAATACAACACCCGCGCCAAGATCTTTTTCCGGCCTTTCGACTCGAAGCCGGGGAACCTCATAAAGGTAGAGAAACAGCAGGATTTTCCACGACTTATCGAGGAGATCCTCCTCACGACGACAGGCGGAAGGAGCACCAACATTCACGATGCCGTGCTACAGGCCATCAGCGACATCATCTTCGACAAGGAGATGGCCAAGTCCGAGATCCTGCTAGTCACCGACGGCATCAGCAAGATCGAAAAGCACGAGCTCAAGGTCAAGCTCGGCGACATCAAGCTGAACGTGCTGAAGATCGGCGATGATATCGCCAAACCCGACATCATGGAGATGGAAGCCCAGCTCAAGAAACAGAACGTCCAGATATACGCGGATACGATGGACATCCGCACCATCAAGACCAAGATGGATGAGTACAAAAAGCTCGGCCCCGAAGCGAAAATCTCCAACCCGGAAAAAATCGCGTTCCGCAACATCATGGACGCATCGGACAAAATGTTCAGCGACCTGAAAGAAGTGGCCAACAAGTACATTGAAATAAACGATCTGGACAAGGACCTCCTTTACAACGTCGGCCCGGAACAGCTGGAATTCATCCAGTTCACGCTGCAGCGTTTTTCCATCATTGACCTCAAGGAGCTCACCCTGGTGGAAAAGAAAAAGCTTTTTCGGCAGATCCAGTTCTTCTACCAGTATATCCAGATGCTCATTCAAAACGGCAATGAAGAAAATCAGGTTTTGATTGAAGCCCTCGACACACTCGTCCGGATCAAGAGAAAAATGCTGAAAAATCCCGACATGGTATACATGTTCGTCGAGCGGAAAGAGCTGACTGACGACAAGGAGACGATGAAGCTCGCCAAAACGCAGGCGAAGCAGATGCTGAAGCAGATGAAGCTGGACGACCGCAAGCTCAGCATCGCAGAGATGAAAAAAGCGCAGCTTATTTTCACCTCGGAAACGGGCAAGGGAAGCCGGGGACAGCTTCTGACCCTTCTGCTTGTAAAGCTATGGGAATTACTGAAGAAAATCCTGACCCGGAAAGGGCGGGAAGCCATGGCCGCGGAAAAAAAGAAACGCGCCGAGGAACGGGAGCGCAACCTTACCGGCCTGGACGAAAACGAGATGTGATCCCGGCCTGCGTTTGGGGCGTTACCTACAGTTTTTCCTTCCGGTACCACTCAATAGTTTCTAAGATAATATCCACATTCCCGTATTGAGGCTGCCATCCCAGGTCGGTCTTGGCCGCTTCACAGTTCAGGATAAGATCGGTCAGCAGGTACATCACATGGCCCTTGTTCAGATAATCGATCTTGAATGGCTTCAGGAAAAAAGAGCGGAATTTAGCCTTTGACGTGGAGAGATGCATGATTTTTGCATCAAGCCCCGCCTTCTCCTTGACCCGGGTGAGCTGCTCCATCTGTGTGGGTACGTCGTCAGAACCCAGGTTGTATATCTTTCCGTATGCCACGCCGGTTTTATGCGCCATGAACAGGGCCGTGGCCGCGTCCTCCGGATGCAGCATCTGGAACCGGTTTTCGCCATGACCGGAGACGTAGATGCGGTTCGCATCTTCCATGCCCATTGCCATGAGCAGGGTAATCAGGGCGATGGGGTTTCTGGTTCCGGGCCCCAGCATCGGGGTGGGCCTGAACATGGCAATCGACATTTTGTTCGCCTTGATGTATTCAAGGCATATCTTCTCCGCCTTGAGCTTGTCCTTGCCGTAGCGGGTAACCGGCTTCATTATCTTCAAGTCATATTCGCCTACGGGAAGGTTCTTCGGAGCGCCATACACTTCATAAGACGAAAGGAATATAAACCGCTTTACGCCGGCGGCATTCGCCGCCTTGAGGATCATCCTGACGCCCTTCACGTTTATCTTCCTCATGTACCGCCTGCCGTGATGCTTGGAGCTCTTGACGTCCATGAGATGGAAAATAACGTCAACGCCCTTGCATAATTTCCCGAGCAGGATGGCGTCGAGGATATCCCCCTCAATGAATTCTGCCCCGGCAGGCAGCTCCGCGGGCTTCTCCAGGTCAACGCAGCGCAATTTCTCGCCGCTTTCCGCCAGCTTTTTTATCAGCCTTGTGCCCAGCAGACTGTTACAGCCCGTAACCAGAATCATTTCGTACCCCCGGAACCAATATTTGTCCCTCCCGAACATGGGAGAGCCCGTCGTTTGTATTGCAAGATTACAAGAACAAAAATTCATCGATCGGGCTTTTTAGTCAAGAACAATACACCGGATTCACGATTCACAGATCTATGAAGATTTTTTTTGCTCAACCATCGTGCTGAAGGGAAGTTTTTTCGGCACGCAGGCCTTGACATCGGGCGGCACCGGCCCCTCCCCCATATTCCGGTACTTGCGCATCCCCCGAATCAGGATCGTATACTCGGAAAGATCGTTCCAGAAGATGTAATCCTTCACCCCGCTCTGCTTTAAAGCATCCAGCTCCCATCCAATATAATCAACGCAATATCCGTCCGAGTTGTCCTTGTAATAGAAGGCCTGGATATACGGTCGCAGGTGGGCGCCGCCCAGCAGCTCCCGCGCCCGCTTGCAGCTCAAATATACGGTATAATAGATGCGCCTGTCGCCATACCCGGCCGCATACGCGCCGGTATAATGCGACGGATAGAACATGGGGCATACGACATCCACGTATCGCGACAGCTCGCTTACATCCTGGCCGATCCATTCACCCCACTGGTAAATCGCGGTATACCCGAACAGGTCTATGGATATGGGCACCTCAATCGCTGCCCGCGCCTTTATCAGAAAAGAGGCCAGGGCCTCACGCATGGTCTGGCCCTTTTTTTGAAAATCGAACCTTCTTTTTTCAACATCTCCGCGCATGTCCGGAAAGCGTATGTAATCGAACTGGACTTCATCAGCACCGGCCTTTTCCAGCTCCCGCGCCACGGCGATATTGTAATCCCATACAAATTCGCTGAAGCCGTCGACCCATTTTTCCGGCCCCTTGCGCAGGGGATTGCCGGCGAGGTTCTTCACCGCGTATTTGGCATCCTGGTAATCATATACCTTTTCATCCTTGAAGCAGACCTGGCGGGCGATCACATAGATCCCGTCCGACTGGAGTCTCCGGATGGTCTCCCGCACATTCACATAGGGGTTAACCGAACCGGGGACCTGTGTAACGAGGGGGTCGGATACCGGGACCCTGATGGAGCCGTAATCATCCTTCAGGTTGATGACCACGGCGTTCAGGTCAAGATAGCGCAACAATTTCAGAAGGCGGTTATAGTTCTCATGCTGGGTGAACGAGTAGCTGATATACATGGCCCGTTTCTCCAGCGCGCGCCGGTCCGGTTTAAAATCCCTCTGTGGCCGGTATTCCCGATGAAACGAAAAGTGGCTTCCGCCAAAATCAGCAGAGAGAAGATCATGATCGTTTAAAAATAACTCACGCAACCGCCTGTCAAGCGGTCCCTTCTTTTTCCCTGCGCCGGTTTCGATGATCCTGCGCCACCCCCTGTTGGTGCCGACAAGAAGAGATCCGCCCTGAAAATTAAGGCTGGTTACCCGGTAGAAGTCCCCGTCGGGATAGGTTGCAAGATCCGGCGCAGCGACCGGGACAAGAACGCCCCGCGAGAGGCTGCCGCGATATACTCCGCCCCCGTTGCCGAGCCCGGCAAAGAAGGTATCCCCGTCATCCCCAAAGCAGAGCGCGCGGACCTCCTCGAGAAAATTCGGCGCGCCGGTCGGTTCGCCGGGCATCCCGCGCCTGATACGCCGTGCCGTGTTCCCCCCATCCAGGGAGCAGTATATGCCGTTCGATGACGTCCCGATCAGAACCAGGCGTTCGTCTTCGGGATGAATCGCTATCGACGTGAGCTCTGTGAAGCGTTTCACGCCCGCAAGCGGCATCCGGACAAAGGTGCGACCGCCATTGACAGACCGATACGCCTGGCTGGGAACAATCAGTGCGATACGGCCTGCGCCCCTACTTACTGAATGGCTTACTATCGGCTTGGTAATCCCCGTGCGGGTATAGGGATAGACCATTTCCGGAAAAAGCCCTTTGTCTATTCTTTTAGCCTCCCCCCCGGCGGCCGATATTCTGTACAGGCCGTGCTGCCGGGTGATAACAAGCCCTGCGGCCGCGCCGGCCGGCACGACGTCGATAATCTCAACATCATCTTCATCCGGGAGGTTTTTCAAAGGCCTGATAGATTGAAACCGGGGCGATGCGTCATTATTTATCACAGCAAAGCGAATGGTGGCACCGTCAGCCTTGAATAAAGCGTCACCGCTGTCGATGAACCGCTTTATTCCACAATCGCTGAAAAGCGCGGATATGATCATCACGACAACAAGTTTATAGATTCTCTGCATACACACCATTTGCAAAAATTTGATATGCTCATGTCCGGATCCATCTGTATATTCCAGCTCAAGACGCACAAAGATTTCCGCAATAGTAGTAGCCGGCACGGTATATGTCCAGCAAATTGTCAGACCAAAAAAAGCAAATGGATAATTTTTATTTACCCAATTAGATGTCAATCATGACTATAAACAGTATATTATTATCTGGCAGGTATAATTGCAATCAGACAATACCTATGCGCAGGTTGGCTCACCATGAATAAGATGAAAATTGCATTGGCCTCGGCTCTCGTATCGCTATTATCCTTGCTCGCCGCATGCCAAAACGAAAATAAAATTATCATTCTCCCCGTAGCAGGACAATCAACATTATTCAAGGAACCATATCTTGTCATGACCGATACCGCGAGCGAAATAAAAATCGTATGGCAGACCCCCAGGACGACGGAGTGCGCAATCGCATGGGGAGATAACACGCTGTACGATCTAGGAGAAAACGTCACGACCGAAAACAGCGCCGGTCGAAACCAGCATCTCCATTCATATACGATTACCGGTCTGGTTCCTGGCGCGGTTTATTATTATAGGGTAACCATCAACGAGAAGACCTATACAGGCTCTTTTCGCGCCGCCGCGGCTGCGTCAGCAACCGATTTAAATTTCATGATATACGGAGATACGAGGACCCTTACCGACATCCATAATACAGTGGCAGGCGCCATTATATCGGCCCTGCAAGAGCCTTCATATAACACATTCATCCTCGGGGCAGGTGATCTGGTCTCATCAGGCGAAGATGAAGATGTCTGGGAGCGCGAATTCTTTAATCTCGGGAACGTCAGAAGGTATACGGCTTCTGTCCCGTTCATATCTGCCGTCGGTAACCATGATCTGGGCGCAGGACTCTTTGAAAAATATTTCCCTTATCCCTATGAGACGACGGAAGGCCGCTACTGGTCCTTCGATTACGGCCCGGTGCATATTTCAGTCATCGACCAGTATATCGCTTATGATTCGTCGAGTGCACAATACGCATGGCTTGAAAACGATCTGTCAGCATCTGCTAAAACCTGGAAATTCATCATTCTGCACCAGCCAGGCTGGTCAGCCGGCGGCGGGCATGCCAACGATACTACAGTACAAACCGATATACAACCACTCTGTGAAACGCATGACGTTTCAATCGTTTTTGCAGGACATAACCATTACTACGCACGGGCCATCTACAACAGCGTGTACCATATCACCACCGGCGGGGGCGGGGCACCATTGCATACACCGGAAAGCGGACAACCGAACGTTGTAGTGACTGATATGAGCAACCATTTTTGCAGGGTCGAAATAGCAGGGAACACCTTGAACTTTTACGCGGAACGTCCTGATGGCACTATTATCGATTCATTTAATATAACGAAATAATCATCCGTGGATACACTATTCTTTTTCCCGATAGTTATCGGTTGCCCTACCGATAACTATCGGTAATCTGCCACTTATCGCAAATCCCCGGACGCATCCATACCAATCTTCCTGAAATTCCTGGAGAAAATGACCCCCTCCACCCTGCCGGAAAAAGAAGACGCCCGTACAATCCTCGCAAAGTCACTGTCAAGTCTGGTGTCGCAGGCAACGAGCAAAGAGTCCTTGCCCACCAGACCGTTTACACCCTGGAGGGTGATCTCCGCCGACTGCCTGAAACGCACCGGGTAGGGACCGGCATCACCGGTTTCGGAAAGGACATCTCCACGGTCCGCAGCGAAACGGGCAATGATAATATCGTCAAGATACCCGAGAGGCAGTTTCCTGCCATTAATATAAAATATATTGTTAACATATTTTACTCTGTCACCGGGCCGCGCTATAACACGGGCCGCGGAGCCGTCATCAAGAAGCGCCAGATCGCCACGCTGCGGCCCGTCAGGGATATAATGGCGTACGAGAATTATATCCCCGGGCGACAGAAGGGGGCCGGCCCTGAAACCGTCATATATCCGTATCGAAAAAAAAGCGGCCAGAACCATTATTGCGGCACAGTGAAGGATAATGCCGGCAATCGTAAAGAGAACATAGGGGCCGCCTGCGTTGTACGAACAAACCGGAAGCTCAGCGGTCCTGCGCGCCCGCATGCATGCTTCAACCGGCGAGGCTATTGTCAGCACAGCCGCGATAAGCATAAAAATGATGATGACATCAACGGCCGAAGCTTGACGGCCCGCGGCCCACACAGGCGCGGCAACGATAGCGAGCGGACGCAGGAGGGTAAACGCGATGCCGCCTGCCAGGTCGCCGGTATACATCTGGCCAAGCCCCGGAAAAACAAGCGAAAGCATAAACGCGGCGCCCGGTCTTCTCGCTGCCGTTTTACGGGTCTGGATTAACGCCTCTCCCATTTCTGTCACTCAACCTTTTTTAAAGAAAGGACTCGATGAAATCACGGACCTTTTCCCTGCCCACATACACTCCGAAGTGGCCCTCGCACAGGATATCCGCCTCCAGCGAGAGCATGAACTCGAGGGACCGCACATAATCCTCGCGCACCGAGCGAAGGGAGTCGTTCAGGGGGCCGTGCACGTCCTGGCCGAACAGTACCAGCTTCCCGTCCGAACGCACGGTCAGTATCGAGGAACCGGGGGAATGGCCGGGCGCGTGGTAAAACGCGACCTCCAGCGAACCCACGGTGAAAAGCTGTTTCGCGCCCGACACTGTTATATCCACCTTCAGCGGTTCCATCCAGGCCCGGTACCATGAAGCGGCGGTCACCTCGGAATCCCCCTCCTCCAGGAACACGGCGTCGAGCTCGTGTGCGACGATCTCGCACCCGGTATCGCGCCGCACCCGTTCCGCTCCGCCCGTATGATCGTAGTGGCAGTGGGTCAGGAAGAGGTACCTGACCGCGCGCGGGTCCGCCCCGGCCTTCTGTATGTTCTTCATGAGACGCTCTGCCCCGCCCCCGGTACCGGCGTCGACCAGGGCCGCCGCACCATCGGATATCATAAGGTATATGGCGGCGTCAGCCGGATCAGTTTGTCCCGCCCCGCCCACCAGGTATACATGAGAAGTGATTTTCATGGTTAGATATTCATAATTTCAGTTTGATTATTGCAACAGTTTTTTATGGTACGCGACCGGCGGAAATCAATGAGACATATTTCACTTGACTTTATGAAGAAATTGTTTTTGTTTGTATGATAACCGGCTGATGAAAACGATGAAACATCAAAATCCATCCTCACGACCGCTTGCCGCGGTACTGGTCGCCTGTGCGATTTCGGCATCCGCGCTGCTCGTTCCCGGACACGTCCAGGGCAAAAACGCCATATCGTTCAACAAGGACGGCTGGGAATACCTCCGGAAGGAAGACTATAAAAAGGCCATATTCTGTTTTAAAAATGCGCTGCATGACAACCCGAAATACCGCGAGGCCCTCATCGGGCTCGGAAAGGCGTACCTCGAAGTGGAGGCGTATGACCAGTCCTACGACCTGTTCACCGCCGCGCTCGCTATAGACAAAAAATCCGCCGAGTCGCTTGTCGGCCTCGGCAGGACGCTTTCGGCCATGGGGCGCTACAAGGAAGCGATCGGCTTTTTCGACCGCGCGCTCGCGATTTCCGGCCAGGACCTCGACGCCCGCTACGGCATCGCCCGGGTGTACGCCAGCCTGGGCAAGACCATATGGGCCAGGAGATCGCTCGACACCATCCTTCGCATCGATCCATACCATTTCGATTCCCTCCTGCTCATGGCGGACATCAAGAGCGGGGAGAACCGGCCCGCGGAAGCGCGCAGATACGCGGAGAAGGCCATCGACACCAATGCTGAATCATCGAAGGGATATACCGTATACGGCGAGATACTGCTCAGGGAATTCCTCAACACCGAGGATGAAGACCTTCTCGACGAGGCAAAGCACGCGCTCGCCAACGCCATTTCGATCCAGCCCTCCGCGTTTCAGGCCAACCGGGCAATGGGGTTCATCTCTCTCCTGGAAAAAAGATACGCGGACGCCGCCGGCTTTTTCCGCACGGCCCTGACCGACCTCGACAGCGGCGCCCTGCGCTACAGCCTGGCCGTGGCGCACGACCGCGCGGGCGACCGTGAAGCCGCGCTGGACGAGTTCATGAAGGCGCTCAGGAAAGACCCGTCGGATTCAATACTGCGCGCCCGCGCCGCGGACTTCCTCATCTTCCGCGACTTCAAGATCGGCAACCCGATGCGGGTGACGCTCGCCAGAGAGCAATTCGATCTGGCGGTCAACCGCGAAAAGAGACGGTTCCCTGACCAGGCGGTCATGTACCTCCGCCGCACCCTTCTGCTCAACCCGCTCAACACAGACGCGCGGGAGCTTCTGATGGACTATTACAACACCCAGGGCTATAACATGCTCTACATCGACGAGATGAAGGAGATCCTCCGGTTGAACCCGGACCAGGTGTGGCAGGAGAAGCTGTCGCTGGCGATCATGAAGCGCCGCGACCTGCTCTATCACCGCGAGGGCTATTCGGCGGAGGAGCCGCCGCGCGACGTTCCCGTGGTCCTGGTCCTCCCCTTTGACCCTGCCGGGAAGACGAGCCCCCATCCTGACGCCGGGGAGGTGATCGCCAGCCACCTGAGCTTTGTTCTCGGGCAGTTCGGGAGGATGCGGCCGGTCGGCATCAGGAAGCGACTGGCCGTCTCGTGCGGACTGACGTGCGGCGGCGAACACCTCGACCAGAGCATGGACAGCATTGAATCGAACATCCGCTCCGGCGCGATCAACCCGGTGAATTACGTTGTCTACGGCACCTGCGCGGAAAACGGCGGCGCCATCACGCTCGACTGCAAGCTGCTCGACTACAGCAAGGGGTTCATCATCGGGGAATTCACCATCTCAGAATCCGGCAAGGAGAGCCTGCCGGTAATCTGCCTCAGGGCGGCGAAGCGGATCTACGACATGGTACCCTTCTCCGGAAGGGTGCTCAAGATCAAGGAAGGCGGCGTCATCGTCAACCTGGGACTGCTGGACGGCATCTCCGGGGGGGACCGCATGGTAATATACAAGTTCAGAAACGAGCGGTCGCCGGGAGACAGCCTGAAAAAAAAGATACTCCTGACGGTCAGGGAAGCGGACACCATCGTATCATACGCCGAGCCGGGCGCGGCAGCTGAACTCGACTCGATCGATTCCAATGACATCGTGCTCCCCTTGAAGAAGCGCCGCGCGCGAAAAATCGAATAGGATATTATTCTTTTATCCCCCCCACCCCCAGAGGGGGCACGAGTGAAGAGGCTGCCCCCCCTGACCCCCGTAGGGGGCACGAATTATGGGATTGAATGTAAGGAAATATGAATATAGGGATTAAAACACCTGATTATGTTGTTCAACTGGCAAGAGAAAAACAAAATAATCTGACAGCCAGTGAAAAATTACTAACGAAGCAGTCATGAAAGAATTTGATGCGATCAGGAAGAGTTATCAGTAACGGTATGAACGTGCATGCCCCCTACGGGCGTCGTGCTGAGCTTGTCGAAGTGGGACAGGGGGGTCATGAAAAAAATATTTGTCGTAATAACAGTTTTACTATCACTCTCCGCCGGCTACCTGTACGGGCTCTACTCTCATCGTGATTATCTCCCGCCCTATCCCCAGCTCCTGGCTGTCAAAAACCGCCTCTTCCCGCTGTCAATCGGATTCACAGACACATCGGGTAAAACAGAGGTCCCCTGCGCGCAGACAACCGGAACGCGCCCGATGGTAGCGCTGGTTTTCGGGCAGTCGAATTCGGGAAACCACGGCGAGACCCTTTACCGGCCCGGGCGCGCGGTGTACAATTTTTTCCGGGGGAGATGCTATAAAGCCGAAGATCCCCTGCTCGGTACCACGGGAGACCGTGGGAGCGTATGGTCGCGGCTCGGGGACCTCCTGGTCGCGCGCGGCCGGTACGATACGGTGACATTCATTCCCATCGGCGTGGGCACCACCACCATCGACCAGTGGACCGTCGGGGGCTACCTGCACCGGCGCATCGTCAACGCGATCAGGGAATCCCGCTCATGCGGATTGCGCATCACCCACCTCTTCTGGGTGCAGGGAGGGTCAGAGCCATGGAGCCGGGGCGACGCCGCGAACCGGGACGCCTACAGGCGGAAATTCATGGCCATGCTTGACAGCATACGCGCGAACGGCGTGGACGCCCCGATCTTTGTCGCGCCCGCCACCTACAGTCACATCGGCGTCAACCCGGACATCCACCGGGCGCAGCTGGAGCTCGCTGACCCGAAGCGCGGCATATTCACCGGCGCTGACAACGACATACTCTACGCAACGGACGAAAACATCTGGGAACTGGTCCACCTGTCCCATCGCGGTCTCACGCTTTGCGCGCGGGCCTGGCTCGACGCCATACTGGCCGCGGAGGGGAGATAAGGTCAATTCTCCCGGGCCCGCTTCTTCTCGACCCGCTCCTCGATCGCCATTCCCTTCTCCTTCCACGCGCGCGCGTCCAGGTCGCGGCCGATGAAATCGTATACATCCGCGATACCGAGGCAGGCCTCGTAATTGTCCGGGTTGATCTCAAACGCCTTTTTGTAGCACGCTATGGCCCGGTCAAAGAGGTGGACGCGCCTGCCGGGCAATTGCTTCGTAAAATATATGTTCCCGAGAAACAGGTACGCCTTTTCATGATCCGGCTTGACAAACACGAGCTTCTCCAGCGCGGCGGCGGCGTTCGCGTCATCGCCCTTCCTCCGGTAAATTTCATACAGGCTAAAGTAAGCCTCCACCATCGCCGGGGCCGTATCTATCACCCGCCCGTACAGCGCCGCGGCCCCGGTAGTGTCGCCGGCCCGCCCGGCTTCCGCCGCCTGTTTCAGGAGCGGGCCCGCCGCCGCCATTCCCAGCCGGTAGCCTGTTTCGAAATGGCGCCGGGCTGCCGCCGGGTCATTCCTCGCATGGCATATCCGTATCAGGCTGCAATGCGCCCTGATATGATCCGGCTCGATCTCGACGGCCCGCGTGTAGTGCCGGAAGGCAAGGTCGCGCTCGGCGAAAAATTCATACAGCTCGCCGAGTCGGTAATGCACGTCGGCCTGCCGGTCGTTTATGCCCGTGGAGACCAGGTAGGAATCGATCGCGCGCTGCTTCATGTTCTTGCGCGTATAGATCTCCGCCATGAGGTTGGCGGCCTGATACGACCGGGGATTCAGGTCAAGGCATCGCTCCAGGCTCGCCAGTGCGTAATCGAGCATCTCTCCGCGATACTGGACCTGCGCGCGTTTATAATAATAGTTCCACGAGCGGCCCGCCGGGTCAGCGCCGAAGGCGACCGCCAGGAACGCGACCGTTACGAAAAATATTGCGTATTTTATTATTGACATTTTACGCGCATATAATATGTGTGTATCGTTTTTCAAGTGGTCAGGTAGCTCAGTCGGTAGAGCAGAGGACTGAAAATCCTCGTGTCGACGGTTCGATTCCGCCCCTGACCACATATTTTCTTTCTTCAGTGTAACTCGTTCCCGCCAGAAGAACCATCCGGCTTTGAATCAGGGTATGCAGATCGCCATCATTCGACGCGCTTGAGCACCACCATGGTGACGTCGTCGTTGCAAAGGTATTCGGCGAGATCATCCAGGATGCCGTTCTTTATCTCCTCGGTGGACCGGCTGCCCAGGCGGGTTAAAATATCCTTCAGCCTCTTGTCGCCAAACATGAATTCGGCGATATTCGGGTCATCCCGCACGGCTCCCTTCATCCTGGCCTCGGTGATCCCGTCCGTATAGACCAGCATGCAGTCGCCCACATCCATCGAAAGCGTTTCGTCGCACACGTAACCTGAAATGTCGTCCATGATGCCAAGCCACATCCCGTTTGTGGAGATCACCTCGGTGTCGCTCCGTTCCGCGCGGTAGATCATCACATCCTGGTGAAGCCCGGAAAAATGAAACCGCCCCTCGCGGTGCGCCGCAAATACCGTGATGGTCATGTACTTGTCTTCCGATAGCTGCTTGATGTTTTCGGTAATCGACCGGTTGATAACGGCAAGGAGCTGGGACGGGTGCAGGCCCGGGTTCTGCACGATGGCGGTGTGTATGGCCGTCTGCACCATCATCATGATGATGCCGGCGGGGACGCCGTGTCCCGACACGTCGCCGATGACCACCCAGTCGCTCCCCTCCACATTGATAATGTCGTAGTAGTCGCCGCCCACGTCGTCCGCCGGGGACATGTAGGCGGATATCTCGTATCCGGGAATGCGCGGATTCAGCGGAAGGAGGATCGTCTGTATCTTCTTGGCAAGCTGCATCTCGCCCCATATCTGGTCGCGCGCCTGCTCCAGCTCCCGTGTCCGCTCCCATACCTTCTGCTCGAGGTTGTTGTTCATGTCGGTCAGGTTCACGTTCAGGACCTCGAGCTCCTTCTTCATGACGTTGATCTCGTCGGCCAGCCCGAGCGAGAGGAGCACCACGATCAGGGACGATCCGATCTGTATGCTCCACTGGGTCAGGAGGTTCGTGGGGAGCAGGCCGAAGGTCTTCAGCACGAAGAACGCGACGCCGATGACCAGCATGGTGAAGCCGATCACGATATACCGCCCCGCCCTGGACTTGTAATAGAAGCCGACCACGCCCGAGCCGTACATGATGATGGCGGAATAGAGCGCCATGAAGGTCGCGCCCAGGATGCTGATGCGGTACGAGAAAACCAGCGAGGCGACCGCCCAGACGAAGCAGGGGACAATCGAAAAATAGAACAGCACCCGGTCGAGCCGGGGAAAAGTCCTTTTCGAGTCAAGATATGAACGCACGAACACCCCGGCGGAAAAACAGGTGAAGCACATCAGGAAGGGGAGAGAATTGTTGGCCCACCAGATCAGGTTGGGCCAGAGATACTGGAACGCCAGGCCGTTCAGGGTGAGCTGAAACAGGATAAATGCCGTGATGAACATGGAATAATAGATATAGCGCAGCTCGCGTATCGACAGGAAGAGAAAGAGATTGTACAGCACCATCACCATCATCAGACCGTAATAGATCCAGAAGAGGGGGAACTCGGTATTGACCCGCCTCAGGTAGGACCGCTGCGACCAGAGGATCGGCTTGAAGTTAACCGAGCTGCTGCTCTGTATGCGCAGGTAGCAGGTGAGCGTTCCCGCTCCGGGAGGGATGTAAAATATGAAATTCCGGTCCACGATCTCCCGGTCATAAAACGGATAGTGGTCGCCGCTCTTCTTGACCAGGTAGCCGCCCGACTGCTGCGGGATGTACAGCTCGATAAAGTCGAGCATCGGGTAGCTTATTTCCAGGTACACGCCCTTTTCATTCACCTGCCGGTTCTCCAGGGTGAACCTGAACCAGTACGCCGGTGTGGCGAAGCCGAAATTGAACGAGGTGCCGGCCGAGCGCTTCCATCCGGCCGAATCGACCGCGATGTCATCGATGGTCAGCTTCTGGCTCGCGTCCTCAACAAAATCCACGCGGTCGCCTATCTCCATGCTCTCGAAACTGTCATCGATAACGATACGTTCCGAATCAGCCGCGAGCGGCACAGCAAGCGCCAGGATCAGCAGCGCAACAACCGGTAACTGCCTCAAATTCATAAGGACCTCTCACATATTTGCAAACTGTTCCGCCCCGATTCATATCGTACCATTCCGGGCGCGGAGAGGCAACACTTTTTTTACGTGCAGAGAAAGACGAGCCCTCCGCAATGACAGATTCCGGTATACGGAAAATTATATTTCCCCGGTACGGGCCCCTACATGCTTCCGCCCACCTGCAGCTTCACCAGGAACATGTCATTCGCGCCGGAATAGCCGTTTAAAGGCCACACGCCTCCCAGCCACGAAATCAATCCGCTGGAATACCCGGTTACAAAGTAGCCGCCGTCAGCGGTCTGACCGATTGAAGTGATGCGATCATCTCCCGGGCCGCCGAGATAGGTGCATCCATATACGTTCCCCGATTCATCGAGCCTGACCACCAGACCATCAATACCGGTATGATTCACGATCACTGGTTCCACACCCTGGATCGTCGAGGCGGCATACGCACACCCTGCAACGATAAACCCGCCGTCATCGGTCTGCTGTATTGATGTTGCCTCCTCGCCGCTGCTGGAGCCAGCAAAGGTGTACCAGGAAGCGTCGCCGGACGAGTCCATCTTTACCACAAGCCAGTCCATTGTCGGCGCGGTACCGGAATACGGATTAACAGGACCGGGTATCCCCTGCAGCGAGGGGATATTGGCGCCTGCGTACCCGGCGACGATATAGCCGCCGTCTGACGTCTGCATGACTGAATGAGCATGGTCATAACCGGTACTGCCGAGATACGTCCACCATGCAACGTCCCCGGAAGGATCCATCTTCACAACAATCATGTCGTCCTCGTCATCCGCAAAATAATTGTTGGGCGATACGCCCTGAAGCGAAGATATTTCCGCACCGGCCCACCCGGCTACGATATAGCCGCCGTCAGCCGTCTGCCGGACTGATTTACCATCATCGGTCCCGGAAGTGCCAAAAAATGTATACCAGGAAACATTCCCCGTTGAGCTAAGCTTTATTACCAGTATATCGCCTCCGGTATGATGCGCGAGTATCGGGGACTTGCCCTGTAATGAAGTGATGGCGCCGCCGGTTCCGGTTAAGACATAGCCGCCGTCCCGGGTCTGCCGGACAGAAAAGGCGACATCGCTGCCTCCGCCGCCGAGAAAGGTATACCAGGAAACATTCCCCGATGAATTCAGCTTTACAACCAGCATGTCATAGGATCCGTCGTAAGGGATCAAAGGTGTCTTGCCCTGCAACGACGGTATAGCGCCGCCGATCGATGACCCGGCAATGATATACCCGCCGTCCCGGGTCTGCTGAACCGAATAGGCGTGGTCACTGCCTTCGCCGCCAAGAAAAGTGTACCAGGAAACATACCCGGAAGAATCAAGCTTTATGATCAGCATATCATTGGATGCCGCATAGGGATTCTTCGGGGCTTTTCCCTGCAATGCGGGGATATCCTGATCGCCGTAACCGGCGACGATGCAGCCCCCGTCGGCTGTCTGCTGCCCGGAATAGGCATAGTCGTTCCCTGTACCGCCAAGCATCGTGTACCATCCTCCCGAATATGCGCCGGACAGACTTGAGCCGAGGATAACAGGTATTACGCTTTCTTTTTCATCCGTGTCGCATCCTGTGAAAGAACAGATGCACACGGCCATAATAAGGACGATAAACGTTTTCATAACCCCCTCCCGGTTTGTATATCGTTTTAGCCGTTTTAACACAGGCGTATTGAACCGCACGCTATGATAGGAGCAATGAGCGTAATAATCAACTAAAATGCGATCCGCCGTTACAATTTTGCGCAGCAAGGGCCGTATGGTCCGCGCCGCATTATTGGCCATGATCCTTTCTCTCCCTGTTGTATCTTTCAGATTTTCCCTCTTGACAAAATCCGCGTCCGAGTTTCTCTGGTAGAGACGTTTTAGATACCTGCGGCAGAGGGCGCGCCGCGGGCGCCCCTACCCGCTCCCGGAGAGTGAACCCATGATCGACCCCAAATTCATCAAAGAAGACATCGAAGGCATCAGGAAGCTCCTTGAGAAGAGGGGCATGACCGGCGTGGTGGACCTCGACCGGCTCAAGACAATCGACGACGAGCGGCGATCCCTGATCAGGAAATCGGACGAGGCGCGGGAAAAGCGGAACAGCCTCTCCAGGGAGATCGGGAAGATGAAGTCAAAGGGCGAAAACGCGGACGACCTGATGAAGCAGGTACAGGTCCACGCGGACGACATCAAGCAGTGCGCCGACCGGCTCGCCGAGCTTGACGCCGAATTCACCGACATGCACCTCTCGGTCCCGAACTTCCTTGACGGCTCGGTGCCGGCGGGAACGAGCGAGGCGGACAACCCGGTGGTGCGCACCTGGGGCGAGAAGCCCGCGTTCGCGTTCACCCCGAAGCCCCACTACGACCTGGGCACCGACCTGGACATACTCGACTTCGAGCGCGGCGTGAAGCTCGCCGGGACCCGCTTCTACGTGTACAAGGGTCTCGCGGCCCGCATGGAGCGCGCCATCATCAACCTGATGCTCGACCTCCACACGAAGGAGCACGGCTACACCGAGGTCTTCGGCCCCTTCATCGTGAACGACGACAGCATGATCGGCACGGGCCAGTTCCCGAAATTCAAGGACGAGTACTACCGCATCGAGCGCGACGGGCTTTCGCTCATACCCACTGCCGAGGTGCCGCTCACCAACCTCTACCGCGACGAGATACTGGAGGGCCCCCTGCCGATAAAGATCACCATGCAGTCAGCCTGCTTCCGCCGCGAGGCGGGCGCGGCAGGCAAGGACACCCGGGGCCTGATCCGCGTGCACCAGTTCCAGAAGGTCGAGCTGGTCAAGTTCGCCGACCCGGCAACCTCGTTCGACGAGCTCGAGAAGCTCACCCGCGACGCCGAGGAGGTGCTCCAGAAGCTCAACCTCCACTACCGCGTGGTGCTCCTCTGCAGCGCCGACACCTCCGCCTCGTCAGCCAAGACCTACGACATCGAGGTCTGGATGCCCGGCCTGGACCGGTACGTGGAGATATCCTCCTGCTCCTGCTTCACCGACTACCAGGCGCGCCGCGCCAGGATACGCTTCAGGCGCGAGGCAGGCCAGAAGCCGGAGCTCGTGCACACCCTGAACGGGTCGGGCCTTGCGGCAGGCAGGACGCTCGCCGCGGTGATGGAGAACTACCAGACCGCGGACGGGGAGATTGCCATTCCCGAGGCGTTGAAGAGGTATATGGAGTAGGATCACATCCCACAAGCCCCCTAAATCCCCCAGAGGGGGACTTTGGATTCATGTGTCAGAGCCGGGTGCATTTGTGCGAGAGGAAAGGACACTCCGTCCTTCCCTGTGCGGACAGGATGTCCGCCTGCCGCCACTCGACAGGATGTCGAGATAATGGCGGCCCCGCGCCGCCTTGCCGGCGGGGGCATACTCGGATCGGTTATTATTTCACACTAAACGAGCATTTTAAATCCAGTTATCGTTTGAAGGTTTGCCAGGAATGTAATAAGGAACTGCTGGCTTTCGCTCCGGAAGGCCCCTTCCTGGGCCATCCTCGCAGCGCCTGTCCTGAGCTTGTCGAAGGGCCGCACATCGTGTGCGGCGGATTTTAGCTTTTTATAAAATATCCAATACAGACGCCCGATTGGTTTGTGATGGGACCTGTTCCGTGTTCCCCTCCGTTTCCGCTTCTATGCCGCTCTATACCCGCCGTATAATTAACAGCCAGGCAATATTTTTTGTCACGATGTGCGTCCGTTTGCTACTATAGTATAGAAGCAACGCATAGGGAAGATCGCTACCGGGAGGGATGGACGTCATGAATGAGAGCGGCAATTGCGCCGGTTTGCCCTGGAGCATGATAATCGAGGTACGGGGCCGCATGAACGGGCGGGTCTATTACATGAGAAACGGCCATGTGTGCTCGCGCACGCACGTGATACCCAGAAACCCGCGCAGCGCGCTCCAGCAGCGCGGCCGCACCCGCTTCGCTGTCGCCGTGCATCGCTGGCGCGCGCTTGACGACAGCCAGAGGGCGCGGTGGAATTGCCGGGCCAAACACTTGAATATGAGCGGATATAACCTGTTTATTTCACGAATATTAAAGCCGCCCTGGCGCATGAAGAAAGCACGCATGATAATCCGACGACCTTCCCGGCCCGTTCAGACAGGCTCAGCACGACGCTCGTTGAGAGAAGGAGGGAAAAAGCTTCCCGGGTATATTGCCGGGAAGCCCGGCGGCGCGGCCAGGGACGCCATTCACCTGACTTTATGGAATATGGCCAGAAAGCACTCTTTGCTTTTCAAGGTTATGGCCTTGATTATCGGCCCGAGATCGTCAAGATATTGGTTCTGAACAGTATTCCACTGATTTCCATTTACATAATTAGAACGATTGATATAGTTCCATGTCCAGATATATGATGAGAGATTTATCAGAATGACAGCAACCGCGATACAGGTGGCGGCAGAATCGAAGTTATATTTTTTTAAAACCTTGCTGGCAATTATCAAAAGAAATGATATGGCAAACAGGCAAATATACAGCCACTGTATTGCATAATCATACCATCCAATTTTGGAGAATCCGCCCATTCTGGCATATTCTCCATTCGAAGACAGGGGGAAAAAAACAGGAATGCCTCCCCAGATACTCGACGGCTGGGGCAGGTCCAACAGTACATGTGAAATACCTGCCAGAAACAGGGTAATAAATATCACCATCAAAGTGGATTTGTGCCCGGCCCTATCGGCTTTATTCAGTGCTCTATTAATCATATGCAACAGAAGAGTGATGCAAATGGATACGACGCAAACAAAAAGCAGGGAATGGGTAATCCCCCTGTGTCCGGTGAAAACATTTTTTGAGGCATAATTTCCAAAAAATGAATCAATGTCCGGGAAAATGGCAAAAAGGCCGGAAAGAATTATTATTACGATGTAGGATACGTGTATTTTCTTGAAGAATGTCTGGATAGAGTATATGATATTGCCCAGCGAAAAACCAATAAAGAGATTTTCAGGTGGCGTCATAGAATTGATCCGGTTCTTATATTATTTTAAAACCGGGCGCACTGGCCCGGGCATTATACCAATGATTTCTGCAATACTGTAAAACCCAATTTATTATATAAATTATGTGCCGGGATATTTCCATCGAGAACTTTAAGTTCGACACATCGATACCCTTTGCCCAAAATGAAATTTACAGCGTATTGTGTTAATTTTGCGCCATAACTCTGGCGTTGATATTTTCTTGCAACGGATAATGCCTGAATATAATTGCGTATAACGAGTATACTTCCGATCAATTCATTTTCATTGAACAAGAAAAAGAATGTTGATTTATTTTTATTAAAAAATTCTTTTATGTCATCTAATTCTTTTTGCGTGCTTTGATTTAAACGGTATGGCACAATATTATTATACTTCCTGACTTCGTAAAAGACATCCGATTCCAATTCAATTTCCAAATCAAAGAATTCCGGAACATAATTTACGGGTGTGGCAATAGTATTCTGAAAAGGATTACCTTCATATATATATCTTGTTTCCCCCATAAATGAACTCTTGAATTTTTAAATTATATCATTTAATATTATAATATTTTTCATAGGGATATAATAATAAATCATTATTGGAGATAATTTCTTTTATTTTTTTAAAACCCAACTTTCTATAAAAATCATTATTGCTTATATATTTTGCCGGAGTTGCCACAGTAAATAAATACATTTCAGGGAAACATCTTTCAACTTCTTTTACGGCAAAACTACCCACCCCCTTATTTTGATATTCTGGATCAATAAACATTTGGACTAATTCCCAATGATATTTTTCATTGCCGGCTACTTTCTTCTTGCCCCGAATCGCAATGAGTATTGCGCCAATAATTTTATCATGCAATACAATTTGGAAATAGACCCCTTCTTTCATTGATACAGTATGCCACTGCGGTGTATCATACCCGGATGGTCCTTCTGTATGCCCCAGATATTTTTCTGAAATATGATCAAAGGCCTTTTTACATATTTCCGCCAATGCGGCAGCATCGGAAAAATTCGCTCGTACTATTTTTACATTATTCATACCCACAAATTCCTTGAAGTTCAGGTACATATTTCATTCAATATTTGGCCGCCACGGATATTGGCCCCTACGAACATGCCGGGCGGTGCAATTTCAGAAAACATCTCGGGCATAGCCGAAAGCCGCAGGCCCGCCCGGATCGTGCCGAGGAGCGGAGCGGCCATGCCTGGTGTGCGCCGCCGGCGAATTATTAATCTTATAATTTACAACTAAACAGGGCAACACTGCCGACCAATTCCAGATGATACGTATGAAAATGTAATTGTAATACTTTTTCAAGGTCTTCATAGGAATCATTCAAATTGGTAAATATTGAAAGCTTATTATACATAGCGTTAAATAATTTATACAACAGACCTGCTTCTACATCTTTTCCCAGTATAGTTAATCCAAATAAAATTCCATCGTTATTCATATATTTTTTCAGATTTTCAAACACAATGGCTTTACTGGTAAAATCCCCCGGAAGGCAATGCAGAATATTGCCAATGCATATAGAATCGAATCGGGGTAAATTCAGATTAATTGTTTCCAATATATTCCAATGATGGATAACCGGATTATATCTTTTAATTCGTTTTGCCGTTACCTGCAAAGAGTTTTTATTAAGATCCATCAGATGCACCGTGGGATCAGTATCAGGAAACCGGCATTTATCAAGGAAATATCCGGTGCCGACACCAACATCAAGATGATTGCCCGAAATGTGATGGTTATAAAAGCTTATTATTTTTTTTGTCGGGCATTTCCAGACAAGGTGATTTTCAAAAAGCATAACCAGGGGATCATAAATAGAAAGAATTAATTTTGAGTAAATGGCGGATCCGGCGGCAGCTTCGCGAGACGAAGGAATGGTATCAGGCGTTGTATTTATCATATATTGTATCCGAATATAATTTCAACAATGACGCACAACGACCAGGCGCAGCCAAAATGGCCGGAGTCGGGGTGCTTCTATATTTTCTTTCCAATATAAAATACATACCCATAATAATCTTTATATTTATCATAAAGCAAGGCATGATGTTTTTCGTATTTTATAAATTCTTCGGCTGATTTATTGCCTTTGTATTTATCCAAGAATGCTTTTTGTGCTGTAATTTCCGGAACGAAAAAATTGTCAATCCAGCAAAATTCAGGCAATATGAATGTTGCCACAACAACATAGCCTGCTTTTTGCATGTGAGTAATTTTATTTGGAATGGTGTCTATTTCAGGATATGCTTCATTCCAAAAATCAAATATTTCTTCTGGCCGTTCTTCTGTAAACCATGATGCTTCAGTAACAGCAACATAGCCGCCTTTTTTCAAAAACTTATTCCAATAATTCATGCCTTT
>JAFGJX010000025.1 GCA_016928865.1 Spirochaetota bacterium | reverse complement strand
GGCCGGACGCCGCTCCGGGATCGGCGCGAGATCCTTCTTCCCGCCGTGCACTTCGTCCGACACATAGAGGCCGCAGTAGCAGGCGCCGTATTCCGTGAGGTCCGCGTCGCGGTAATCGCAGGGGCAGATGATGTCGTTGTCTTCAGCCAGGCTCCCGGCAGCGAGCCGGCAGGGGCATGCCTGGTATCCGTATCTCGCAGTATTTATCACAAGGCTCCTGACCAGGTCCCTGGTAAACTCTTCGTCAGGGTTCAGGAAATATCCGCCGCGCCGCGCGTCATCGAGCAGCTGGCGGAACAGGGCATCCACTTCTTTCAGGGGAGGTTCATGCGATATTGTCATCAGGCAAGCTCCCGTATCTTTTTTTCATTAAATCCGGTAATGCATCTCTCGTCATTGATAACAAGCGTAGGAAAAGAAGATTGCGGATTCCATTTTCGAATTTCATCTTTCGCTCGGGCGCTGTCTTCTCCCTCAAGAAGATCAACATCGACATACTCGTATTCTATCTTCAGCTCATCCAGCAGCTTTTTTGTTTTTTTGCACCATATGCAGGTGGAGAGGGCATACAGCATCAATTTCCCAACATTTTTTCCTTTCACGCGGATCATTTTGATCATAGAAAAAACCTTCCCGTATCTGATAAAGTATTAATATAGAAGAATTATTATTAAACTAATTGCAAATCTTTAAAGAAAATAAGACTTTTAGGACACCCCCGCCGGTACTTTCCGGCGAGCGTGAAACGCAATTTCGCAAAAAGTCTTCACTTCAATTTCATGCCATGCATGTAATATAATAAAAAAATTTCAAAAAAAGTATATTTGCTTATCATTGTTTAATTTTATTCCGCTTCAGGAAAATTTTTTAGAGAGACATAATATTTTTTATTGACTTAATAATTATGGTGGGCTATACAAGTAGCATAGCAATCATGAAAGATTATGTCACATTAGAATTTCTCTTCCTTACGCAGTAATTAATTCTATTTTTTTAACGACTTAACATTATTTTGTATATACAAAATTTACCTCTCGCATTCCCGGAGTTATCAGATGGCTGACGACACCAATTCAAGCTTCATACGAAAACGAGACGGAAGGATAGTACCCTTCAACCCGGAAAAAATAACCGATGCCATTTACAAAGCCGCGCAGGCCGTGGGAGGGAGCGATCGATCCACCGCGCAGGCCATATCCGACTCGATAATCGGGATCCTGAACATTATTTACAAGGACGGGCGGATACCCACCGTCGAAAATGTCCAGGATCTGGTCGAAAAGATGCTGATCGAGCGGGGCCACGCGAAAGTCGCCAAGGCCTACATAATTTACCGGGAACAGCACCGGAAGATCCGCGAAGGAAAAAGCCTGCTCACCGAGGGGCTCGAACTGATAGAAAGCTACCTGGACCGCTCCGACTGGAGGGTAAACGAAAACAGCAACATGAGCTATTCGCTCCAGGGTCTGAACAACCACATCGCCACAGCGGTCACCGCAAAGTACTGGCTCGAGCGGATCTACCCGCCAGAAATTCGCAACGCCCATGTGAACTGCGATTTTCACGTCCATGACCTGGGGCTCCTTTCCGCCTACTGCGTCGGATGGGACCTGCGCGATCTTTTACTGAGGGGATTCGGCGGGGTGCCCGGGAAAGTGGAGAGCAGACCTGCCAAGCACTTCAGGAGCGCGCTCGGGCACATTGTAAATTTCTTCTACACGCTCCAGGGCGAATCGGCCGGCGCGCAGGCCTTCGCGAACTTCGATACCTACCTGGCCCCCTTCATCTGGTACGACAGGCTTTCCTACGATGAGGTGAAGCAGTGCCTGCAGGAGTTCATCTTCAACATGAACATCCCCACCCGGGTCGGGTTCCAGACGCCCTTCACGAACGTGACCCTCGACCTCACGGTGCCGCGGAACATCGCGGGCGAGTACGTTATCATCGGCGGCGAGGCTCGCGACAAGACCTATGGCGAGTTCCAGGACGAGATGGACATGTTCAACATGGCTTTCGCAGAGGCCATGTCTGAAGGTGACGCGAAAAACAGGATCTTCACCTTCCCGATCCCGACCTACAATATCACGAGTGAATTCGACTGGGACAACCCGCGGCTCGACGGTATGTGGGAGATGACGGCGAAATACGGCATACCCTATTTCGCTAACTTCATCAACTCCGACATGAGCGCCGAGGACGCTCGGTCGATGTGCTGCCGTCTGCGGCTCGACAATCGCGAGCTCAGGAAGCGGGGCGGCGGCCTGTTCGGCGCGAATCCGCTTACCGGGAGCATCGGCGTGGTCACCATAAACCTGCCGCGCATCGCCTATGTGTCCAAGACCGAGGGCGAATTCTTCGAGACCCTGGAACGCCTCATGGTCCTGGCGAAAAACTCCCTGGAAATCAAGCGGAAGGCGCTCGAGAGATTCACGGAAAACGACCTGTACCCCTATACGAAGCATTACCTGTCGGGCATTCACGAGCGGAACAAAAGGTACTGGATCAACCACTTTTCCACCATCGGGCTCATCGGCATGAACGAAACCTGCCTGAACATGCTCAACACGGACATATCCTCGCTCGAGGGTAAGACCTTCGCTCTGAAAACGCTCGACTTTATGCGCGACCGAATCATGCGCTTCCAGGAGGAGACCGGGAACTTCTACAACCTTGAGGCCACTCCTGCCGAGGGCGTGAGCTACCGTTTCGCCATGCACGACCGGAAGCTCTTCAAGGACATCAAGACCTCCGGGGTGCAGGAGCCCTACTACACCAATTCCGTCCACCTCCCGGTGGGGCACACCGACGACCTGTTCGACGTGCTCGACCACCAGGACGAGCTCCAGGCGAAGTTCACCGGCGGCACCGTTGTGCACCTGTTCCTCGGTGAAAAGGTCCATGACATACGGGCGGTCAAGATGCTGGTCAAAAAGATCGCGGAAAACTACGCGCTCCCCTATTTCACCATAACGCCGACGTTCAGCGTATGCCCGATACACGGGTATATCGCCGGAGCGCATGCCTTCTGTCCCTATGACCATTCACCGGAGCAGCTGGCTGAATTTGGTATTGAAGTTGACGGGGTATAATGCCGATACCTGTACCAGGGGATCCGACATAATCCGGCTCCCCGCCCTGCCTCTTCCCCTCGGGCGAGGCGGTTATACTACATTACTACCGGGAGATATTTCATGAACAACAAAAAGCTGCAGATTCCTGTTGAAGTCTATTCTCGCGTTGTCGGATATTTCAGGCCGGTAAACCAGTGGAACAAGGGCAAGCAGGAGGAATTCCGCGAAAGGAAAGTCTACCGCACGGAACAAGCGCCCGCGTATGAATATCAGAGGAATCTATAAAACCTCCCTCATTGACTTCCCGGGCAGGATATGCACAGTCCTGTTTACCGGCGGCTGCAATCTCAGATGCGGATACTGCCATAATCCGGACCTCGTCGCGGACGCCCGCGGGCTCGAGCGGATAAGCGACGAGGAAGCGCTCGCTCTTATACGAAAAAGAAAAAATCTCATCGACGGCGTCACCCTCACCGGCGGCGAACCGACCCTGTCCACGCGCATCGATCCATTCCTGGCGCAAATCAAAGAGCTCGGCCTTGCGGTGAAGCTGGACACTAACGGCCTGCGGCCGTCCGTGCTGGCGCGCTGTATCGAGCAAAAGCTCATCGACTATTCCGCAATCGATATAAAAACGTCGCCGGGGAAATACCCTTCGGTGACAAATCGCGATGTCGATTTCGGATTGATAGCGGAGAGCGTGGACATCCTCAGAACGGCTGGCATCGAGTACGAGGTGCGCACCACCTGCGTGCCCGGCCATGTGACTCGTGACGATCTGGCGGAGATCAGGGACGCGATCGGGCGCGTCAGCGCCTACTATCTCCAGCAGTTCCAGCGCGACGTTCCCCTGCTCGACCCTTCGTGGCAGTCGATCGAGCCGTACCCGGCCGAAACGCTCCTCGGGTTCAGGGAATTCGTCAGCACCTTTTCTGACCGGTGCGAAGTGCGGGGCATCTGACTGACCGCGCGAACTGCGCCGGTTCAGGCCCTGTCCATCTCCGAAAGCCCCTTGCTCACCTTGGCGCAGGACGCGCTGCAGGAATCTTTTAGAATATCAATTTTTTTCGAGAGTATCCCCGACCTGTTAAAGGAGCTGGCGTTCGTATTGTAGGAAAGCTCGACCAGCGCGCTTCTGACGCCATCGCAATTCCTTCTGATCGAATCGATCAGGGCGGCGGCTGCCGTCTTCGAGATATAGTGCTTTTCAACTGACATGATCGAAGCGGGGGCCTGATTGCTTTTTTCCGAGGACATCGCAAGCGCCTTCAGGTAAGAGACAATGAATTCCCGAATAGCGGGGATGAGGTCAAGCAGCGGCGCCATGAACCTCGACAGTGACGGCGCCTTCTGCAATTCCCTGTTCATCCAGTCGAAGACGAAAATATGTGAATCACGGAGGTACTCGGACACGGTCCTCAGGGTGTATTCGGACGCGCCCGGGGTATGAAATAAAAAGCGTTCCCTTTCATTTCGGGCAAGCCCCGTTACCGCGTCCTTTCCGCTCTTTTTCACCAGATCGTCAAGATTGCACAGGTCTTCAAGCACCCTGAATACGTCCTTCGCATCTGGCGCGCTTTTATCCTGTTTATCCTCATGCGCGCGGATCGCGTGAAGCGCATCCCGCGAGCCGCCGGAAAACTTTTCCGCATATTCCAGGAGGCTCCCCTCTTTGATGATCTCGGTCAGTATCTCGCCGTACTTTACCTGGTTGATATTCCTCGTTCGCATGATCTGATTGCGGAACCCCATCTGCTGAAGCATGCGGTTGATCAGGTCCCTGATATCCGCTTCGGAAATCGTCGTCCTGGTCAGCTTGATATAAATCTGAACGTAATAGGCGATGCTCTTCTTGAACTCGCCGTAGGCGACGCCGCTCCGGGCAAAGACGTCCTCGTTGCTGATAAGCTTCCGGGACCGGGCGTCAATCCCGTAGTACAGGACGATTTCGTTGATATCAAGCAGCACCCGGCGCAGCTTCGGTTCAACCTGATAAAAAAAATATTTCTCCCATTCGGCAAGGTCGCGCTCAAGGTCCTTTACGTATCTGTTGACTTTGCGCACGTAGCCTTCATGGGAGTGCCGTTCATTGTGGTCCCGGTCAAGGGCTTCCTGATTCGCGATTTCTTTCTTCAGGGCATCGAGATGCGCCGCCATCATGGATGTATCCAGGAAACGGCCGTTAAAAAAATCGACCACCTCTTTGAATGCGTCGGTCTCGCCGCTTTTCCCGCTCGTGAAGAGCCTGAGGGTGCGGTAATACTCCTCCGCCTCCCTTACGATCATTTTCAGTTTATCCCTGAGTGCGAGGTCCCCCTTGCGTGTCCCCTTCTCATACGTGATCTGGGTCAGGCGATTGACCAGATCCATGAGGCGGGCGCAGTTATCAGCCGCCTGGCGCAGCTTGCCGGGCAGATACGCTCCCGGGAGTGGGGGCTGTTTCTGGTGCATATAATTCTTTCTTTTCTACTTCTTGAGGCCTTTCAGCATGTCTTTCACCGCGCCCAGGAAAACCGGGACAAGGTTCCCGTCTCCCTGCAGTTTGAGGGAGCCGTCCTGAAGCGCTGCGATAAAGGCCTTGGTTTTTCCCTTGGACATGATCCTGAAGCCGGTCGCGGCGTCCTTCCAGCTCAAGGTGAGGTCAGCTGCAGACTCTGTGCCGCCTCTGGAAGAGATTTCCCCGCCGGCAAAGGTGAACGTCCGTCCCTTTTTGCCGTCTTCAGTCTTGATAAGGACGGTGTAATCCTTTTCTTTCAGCTTTTTTTTGAATTCAGGGACCTTCTTCGCGGTCCGCTGCATCAACTTCAAGAGACCATAGAGTAATAAAGAGAATTTCATAACCGCTCCTGTTTTTATACCATTTCACCCCCCATTCATGCGGGCGGGGCAACCCTCAGTATCACGGGGGCGGTCCGCATGGCAAGAAAAAAAATGATATTTTTTCTTGACCTCAAAACATAACATTGTTATGTTCGGCTCGGACTGGCTGAAGGCCCAGGACCGGGCACCCGGTGCCACATGCAATACCATCACCCAAGGAGGACTTCCCCATGGCTATTATATCCTGGTCAAAAGATGAGAATGTCGCCATAATCAGCATGAATAACGGCGAAAACAGGCAAAACCTCGACTTCGCCGAGGCAATGAACAAGGCCATTGACGAAATCGTGGCGGACAAGACGGTGCAGGCGCTGGTTCTTACCTCGAGCGATGAAAAGAACTTCTCCCAGGGGGTGGACGTCGCGTGGATGGCGCCCCTGTACCAGAGCAAGAATTTTCAGCCGATCAAGGACTTCATGTACCGCATGAATGACGTGTTCAAGAAGCTGATGCTCTCACCCCTGCCCACCATCGCCGCCATCAACGGTCATGCCTTTGGCAACGGCGCGATCATCGCCTGCGCCTGCGATTTCCGGTTCATGCGGGCCGATAAAGGATTCTTCTGCTTCCCGGAAGTGAACGTGGGGATACCCCTCCTGTACGGAATGAACGCGTTCGTGAAAAAGGCGGTCCCCCTGTACAAGCTGGTCGAGATGCAGTTCGGCGGCAACCGTTACGGCGCGCCCGAGCTGGAGCAGTTCCATATCATCAAGAAGGCCTGCGCCGGTCAGGAGGAGCTGATGACCGAGACACTCGCCTTTGCCCGCACCTTTCAGAAGAAACGGGGCATCCTGGGCGAGATGAAAAAGCGGATGTACCGCGACATCATAGAGACAATGGACACGATGGACCCGAAGGAATCCATAGAGCCGGTCTTCCTCATGATACCGGATTAATCCGAAAGAGCGGCCCGACGAAGTCCCGTGCTTCATTCCGGGGAGGAGGACCGGGTTGCCTTCAGCGGCAGTAATATGAGAAAAAACAGCAGGGAACGAATACTCAAGACCGCGCGCCAGCTCCTGCCCCGCTATGGCTACAGCGGCGTATCCATCCGAGCCATAGCGGAAAAGGCGAAGCTGACCACCGGCGCCATCTATTTTCACTTCAGGGACAAGAAGGACATCTACAAGACGATCTGCTTTGAGGCGATCGACTTGCTCCTGCAGAGCTTCCGCGACCGCATGCAGAGCAGGACAACGCCGAGCCAGAAGCTGATCTCCACGTTCGATTCATATATCGATTTCTTTTACAGGCACCCGGACCACTACAACATTCTGATGGAGTACAAGGCCCACTACGATCCTGACGTGAAAGACGATCATATCGAGGTGACGAAAAAGCTGAGCGAGATGTACGGGCTCATGGAGGAAACCATCCGCGACGGCGTCGGCCAGGGAGCTTTCCGTGAGATCGACCCGCGCATGCTCTCGGTGCTCCTCGCAGCCGTGGCAGAGGGAATGCTGCAGCTCAAGAAGCTTGGGATATTCGACTACATGAAAATCAGCGACGCCGATTTCAGGAGGTTCATGGGCGATACCATCGGAAGGGGGATACTCAATACGAGCAGGAAATAAGCATACGCCGGATGGAGCCGCACCCTCCGACCACCTCCCCCATTCATGGGGGAGGTTCTGTGATAACGGACTGGATGGCACACAAGAGCAACAGGAGAAATGCAATGAAGACAAGAATCACCGAAATGTTCGGAATCGAATACCCGATAATCTGCGGGGCCATGATGTGGCTGTGCAAGCCGAAGCTGTGCGCCGCTGTGTCGAATGCCGGCGGCATGGGCAACCTCACGGCCGGGAACTTTGAAAATGAGGAGCTGTTCCGCGAAGCCATCCGCGAAACCAGGAAGCTCACGGACCGGCCCTTCATGGTCAACGTGACCATTCTCCCTTCGGTGCACATCACCGCCGAGCACCACAAGATGTATCTCCGGGTCTGCGCCGAGGAGAAGGTCGCGGGGCTCGAGATATCGGGCACGCCGCTCGACAAGGCAGCGGGAAAAGAATATATCGAGATGCTGAAGAAGGCGGGCGTGAAGCTCTTCCACAAGGTGGGATCGGTGCGCCACGCCCTCCACGCGGAGAAGATCGGCTATGACGGCATCTACGCCGCCGGCATCGAGGAAGGGGGGCACCCCCTGAACGACGATGTGACCACCATGGTCCTCACCCCCCGCATCGCCGGGTCGGTACGGATCCCGGTGGTTTCCGTGGGCGGCATCGCCAACGGCCGCACCATGGCGGCGGCCCTGGCCCTGGGCGCGCAGGGTGTCATGATGGCGACCCGCTTCGTGGCAACGAAGGAGTGCGAGGTACACGACAACATCAAGCAGGAGATCATCAGGCGCCAGGAGCACGAGACCACGCTCATCTGCAAGTCTATCGGCCTGCAGGGCAGGGCCATACGGAACAGGCTGGCCGAGGAGGTGCTCTCAATTGAAGCGCAGCAGGGCGGCCTCGAGAAGCTCATTCCGCTCATGTCGGGAAAGCGCGTGAAGGAGGCATGGGAGACCGGGAACGTGGACATCGCCCCGATGATGATGGGGCAGTCCGTGGGGCTTATACAGGACGTGCCTTCATGTAAAGAGCTGATCGAGCGAATGGCGGCGGAGGCGAAAGAGGATATAGACAGGGTACGGAAACTGTTTTAATCGCGGCACAGTCACCGCGCCTTTCTCCATGATGCCCCCCAACCCCCCGGAGGGGGGCTTTGACACAAAACGCCAGAAAGTCACCCTCCGGGGGATTTAGGGGGCCTGGCATCAAGAGGCAATTGTTATAGAATGATACAATATTGATCAGAGAAAAAAAATTTTTAGGAGAACATATAATGGAAACAAGGATCACGAAACTCTTCGGAATCAAACATCCGATCATCCTGCCGGGAATGAGCTGGATCAGCGTGCCGGAGCTTGTCGCCGCGGTTTGCAACGCCGGCGGCATCGGCTGGCTCGCCACGGGACCGCTCAACACCGAGCAGACGCGTGAATCGGTTAAGAAGATCAGAAAGCTGACAGACAAACCGTTCGGCGCCGGCGTTACCCTTCTCATGCCGGGCGCGCGCGAGAACGCGGAAGTGCTTATAGAAGAGAAGGTCCCGGTCATCAACGTGTCCCTGGGCAAGTGCGACTGGATAGCCGAGCGCGTGCACAAATACGGCGGCAAAGTGATCGCCACGGTCACCACAGAGAAGCACGCGAGGGCGGCCGAGAAACAGGGCGCCGACGCCCTGCAGGTGACCGGGAACGAGGCCGCGGCGCACGGCAGCCAGGTAACCACTCTGGTGCTCACGCCCGCTATTGTACGGGCGACCAAACTCCCGGTGGTGGCCATCGGCGGGTTCGGCGACGGAAACGGCCTCGCGGCAGCGCTGGCCCTGGGCGCCGAGGCGATCGGCATGGGGACGCGCCTTTCCATGACCAAAGAGAGCCCGGTCCACGAGATGACGAAACAGGCGCAGGTCGAGGCGAGCATCGAGGACACGCTCTACTCCGACCGCTTTGACGGCCTCTGGTGCCGCGTCCTCAAGACGCCCCAGGCAAAAAAATCGATCAGGCAGGGCATCAACCTGTTCAAGGCCATGATCGAGGGGCCGCAGATCGCGCGGGAGCTGAAGCTGCCGCTGTTCAAGCTCATGATGGGCATGCTTGCTCAGCCGGAAAACATGATGAAGCTCGCCCACATGTCCACGGCCTTCAGGAAGATACAGGCGGCCACCGAGTACGGAGATTTAAAGAAGGGCGTGCACCTGACCGGCCAGATCCAGGGACTGATCAGCGACATCCCCACGGTCAAGGAGGTCATCGACCGCACCGTGAAAGAGGCGCAGGAAGCGTACGCGCGAATGGGGAAAATGATGAAATAAAAGCCTGAGACAGGCGGGGAGATTTCATGTTCGATACTCTTTTCAGCCCGATAACCGTCAATAAAACCGTTGTAAAAAACAGGATCGCATACCCGTCGCTGGGGCTCCTCTATTCCTATGACGGGAAGCTGAACGACAAGTATTACAACTACTTCGCCGAACGAGCGCGGGGAGGTGCGGGCATCGTGACCGTGGGCCCCGTCGGGTTCGACGTTGTCGGGAGCGGCAAGGTAATCCTTGTCATCGACTCGGACGACAAGATCCCCGACTTTCAGAAGCTTACCTCGATAATAAAAAAAGAAGGCGCCCTGTCGTGGATACAGATCTTCCACGCGGGCGCCTATTCCTACTCAAAGCTGATGGGCGGGCCTGACCCGGTCGCGCCCTCGGCCATCTACTCCCAGTATTCAAAGCTCGTGCCCCGGGAGATGACCCTCGACGACATCAGGGAGACGCAGGAGGGATTTGTGAAGGCCGCCGTGCGCGCGAAGGAGGCCGGGTTCGATGGCGTGGAGATCATCGCCTCTGCCGGGTACCTGATCACCCAGTTTCTGTCGCCGCTGAAAAACAGGCGCACCGACGCCTATGGCGGCAGCTTCGAGAACCGCGTCCGCTTCCCCCGGGAGATCCTGGAGATGATGCGCGCCGCCCTGGGTCCCGACTACCCGATATCGGTGCGGATGGCGGGCAACGACTTCGTGGAAGGGAGCAACACGAGCGCGGAAACGCCGGCAATCGCGAAGGTGTACGAGCAGGCGGGCGTGGACATGCTCAGTGTCACCGGCGGCTGGCACGAGGCGCACGTGCCGCAGCTCCCGATGGACGCGCCCCGGTCGGTCTACGCGTACCTGGCCCTGAACGTGAAGCGCGCGGTCTCGGTGCCGGTGAGCGCCTCGAACCGCATCACCGATCCCTTTTCAGCCGAGCAGCTCATCAAGGACGGGTTCTGCGACATAGTGAACCTCGCGCGGGTCCTGATCGCCGACCCCTACTGGCCGCAGAAAGCGCGGGAGGGCTCCTTCGACGAGATCCGGCCCTGCGTGGCGTGCAACCAGGGCTGCACGGACAGCATCTTCAGCGGCAGGCCCGTCTACTGCATCGCCAACGCCCGGGCCGGGTTCGAGGGCGAGCGAAACATCGCGAAAGCGGCGACCCCGAAGCGCATCATGGTGATCGGCGCCGGCCCCGCGGGGCTTGAGGCTGCCGTGCGCGCCGCCGAGGCGGGCCATCGCGTGGAGCTGTACGAGAAATCGGACAGGATCGGGGGCCAGCTCTGGATAGCGGGCACCCCGCCCCACAAGCACGAACTGTGGGATCTCGTCAATTACTACGACGCGCTCCTTGACAAGTATGATATTGACGTGGTGCTCGGCCACGAGGTGACCGTCGATTTCATCAAGGAGGAAAAGCCTGACCACGTGATCGTGGCCGAGGGCGCGGAGCCGCTCAAGCCGCCCATCGACGGCATCGACGACCCGAAGGTGCTCTCAGCCTGGGACGTGCTGGAGAACGACCCGATGATCGGCCCCTCGATCGCGGTGATCGGCGGCGGCGCGGTCGGCCTGGAAACCGCCGAATTCCTCGCGGCCAAGGGCACCCTCCCGGCCGAGGCCATGCACTTCCTGTTCATGTACGATGCCGAGACCGTGGAGCGCCTGCGCGAGCTCTGCATCAGGGGAACAAAGAAGGTGACGGTGTTTGAGATGCTTCCGAAGGCGGCCGGGGACGTGGGGCGTTCAACGCGCTGGGTCCTGATGGGCAGTGTCAAGCGGTACGGCATCGACATTATCACCGGCGCGAAGGTCACCTCCATGAAAAACGGTACGGTCACCTTTGAGAGAAACGGCGCTGTCGAATCGATGAATTTCGACGCCATCGTGAACGCGGTCGGTTCCCGTTCGGTGCGGAACGTATCGGACGCGATGGAAAAAACCGGCGTCCCCTATACCATCGTCGGAGACGCGAAGAAGATCGGCCAGATCGACAAGGCGATCCACGACGGGTTCCTGGCGGTGATGTCTATACGATAGCGGCCGTCCCCGTTATTCGTACGCCCGGTACATGAGGAAGAGGGCCGCGGCTATGACCAGCTCAACGCTCAGGACAAGGATCCAGGCAGGGAACCCCGGGTGGAACACGATGCCGCTGCCGCCGACCGTAAGTCCCCAGACGAACTTGGACAGAACGATCCTCAATACCCAGAAGAAAATTACGACTGCGCTCGCGATAGCGACCGTTTTCTTTTTCGTAAAGGTGAAGAGGCCGGCGAGAAGTATCACGCCGCACACCAGCTCCACAACGCCGAATATCACTTCAAGGCCGAAGTTGTCGTTCAGGCTGAACACGCTCTCCTGAACCTGCGGAATGACGCCGATAATCCCCAGCACGAGAAAGAAAAGCCCCAGCGAAAGTCTGAGCATTTTTATAGATATTCTGTTCATACTGCCTCCACGGATTATTATAAACGATGCGCCCTGCCCTGTACTCTCCCCGTTCAAATGAAAAATTCAAGCGTTTTTTGCCGGATATCGCCAGCCCGATCATGGTGTTTCATCGCCGCCGGCTCCACTGCCTGCATGTAAAGTGATTGATAAAATATCGTATCGCGGCAATATGGAGCAGGAGAGCATGGCGCGAGCCGTCAGCTCCGGTCAGCAGGAAGGCGATGTCAGAAAAAACAACCCTGTCAAGCCGCATCACGTCAAACAGCGAAGGCCTCCGGCTCGTTGATTTTCTCTGTGCGCGCTTTAAATATCATACGCGCGACCGGTGGATCGATGTCATCCGAGAAGGAGCGATAACCGTGAACGGGGCCGCGTCATCGCCCGACTACGTGCTGAAAAAAAACGACACGGTCTCCTACACCGTGATTTTAAGGGAGCCTCCGGTCGACCCCGACATCCAGATCATGCACGAGGAAGAGACCTTCCTTGTCGCTTACAAGACCGGAAACCTCCCCTCCCACGCTGACGGCAATTTCATAAAGAACACCTTCATCTATATCTTGAAGGAGAGGATGAAAGAGGCAGGCTATAACGGCCCGGTCAAGCTGGTGCACCGCCTGGACCGTGAAACGAGCGGCCTCATGGTCGTGGGCAAGACCGCAGCCGCGCACCGCGCCCTGGTCCGGCAGTTCGAGCAGGGATCGGTCCGCAAGGAATACCTGGCGGTCGCGCGCGGCGTCATCGCCGAAGACGCCTTCGAGGTCTCCGGCGCGATCGCGCCTGACCCGGAGAGCGCGATATCGATCAGGAAGCGGGTGGTGCCCGCGGGCGCGCCCGGGTCCCGGCCCGCGCTGACCCGCTTCAGGGTGGCAGAGCGCTTTTCCGGCGCGACGCTGGTGCGCTGTCTTCCCGCAACGGGCAGGACGAACCAGATCCGCGTGCACCTGGCCCACGTGGGCCATCCCCTTGCCGGCGACAAGCTCTACGGCAGGTCGGACGAGCAGTTCCTGGAGTTTGTCCGCAACGCGCGCGCGGGAAACTACGAGCCCCTTCCCTGGATGGACGCAAACCGCCACCTGCTCCACGCGTCAAAGCTCAGCTTCGACCACCCGGTTACCGGCCTGCGCGCCATATTCGAGTGCCCGGTGCCGGATGACATGTGGGTGTATATAGAGTGTGCGCGGTAAATTCTTGTGCGAGGGGACGAGGGCTTCTCGCCCTCTCCTCTCGCCAAGATAACCCGGGGCGGGCCACCCGGCCCAGAGCCCGAGGAGCCATCCTCGCATAAATGGCCTGTGCTCCCGGCGCAGGCCAAGAAATGCCCCCTGTATTGCATAACTTAATAATCTAAATAATAAATACTTAAAATCTATTAATTGAATTGACAGAAAATGCATACAAAGAAGAAATGTCATGAGAAGATTTTTTAGATACAGAATGAATAATGCGCATGGATTTTCAAATCACTAAACAAGTTTTTAAAACTCGCCAGTGAGACACGTTTCGGGGGCCCGTGTGGTTCCCCCTTGCGTATGCTGCCGCTCTGCACCTGCCTTGATCTCAGCAACCTTCTGAGGGACCGGCGGACAACAGGCGGCCGGTCAATTATTTTATCAGGAGGTTTTTCAAATGTCGGATTATACTCAAATGTGGTCGTCCCTTGGACTTGACCTCAAGGCGCATGACGCGCTTCTTTCTGTTCTTGGAGGCGCCTATACGGATATTTTCCTCTCGCAGAAGAATCGCCCCGAGGGGATGAAGTACTTCGATTTCGTCATGAGCGAGGTGCACGGCCTGCGCATCAAGGAGCTCATGGACGCGAAAGCACAGGGCCGAAAGGTCATCGGTTCATACTGCGTGTTCGTCCCCGAGGAGCTCATTCTCGCCGTGGACGGCGTGTCCGTGGGCCTTTGCGCCGGCGCGGAATTCAATTTCGAAGGGGCGGAAACGGTCCTCCCGAGGAACACCTGCGCGCTCATCAAGTCCGCATTCGGTTTCAAGCTTGGCAGGGTATGCCCATACCTGGAAGCGAGCGACGTGGTCGTGGGGGAGAATACCTGCGACGGCAAGAAAAAATCCTATGAGATTCTCGGAAAGCTCGTCAATGATCTATACGTCATGGACCTGCCTCAGATGAAAAGCGAAACGGGCAGGGCCCTGCTGAAAGAGGAGTATCGCAAGTTCATAAAGAAGCTTGAAGATGTGAGCGGAAAGAAGGTAACGACTGAATCCCTGCAAAAGGGAATCGACATCGTGAACGCGAAGCGCAATGCCATGAAGAGGCTTGCGGAAATAAGGTCCGCCGATCCTGCTCCGATATCCGGACTCGACGCCCTGCTCGTGAACCAGGTCTATTTTTACGATGACCCCGTGCGGTTTACCGAGTCAGTCAACAAGCTTTGCGATGAGCTGGAAGAGCGAGTGAAGAAAGGAATCGGCGTGTACCCGAATGGCGCCCCGCGCGTGATTGTATCCGGGTGTCCCATGGCGGTTCCCAACTGGAAGCTCCCCATGGTCATCGAGTCAAGCAACGCCGTCATCGTAGGCGAGGAATCGTGCGTGGGAGAGCGCGGCGCCCGCTGGCTGACCGAGGCGAAGGGCGGCACGGTTGATTCCCTGCTCGACCAGATTACGGATCGGTATTTCCAGGTCGAATGCGCCATCTTCACCCCGAATCCCTCACGCGTCGATTACGTCAAGCAGATGGCGAAAAAGCTCGGCGCGAAGGGTATTATCCATTACAGCCTCCAATTCTGCCAGCCCTATATCGTCGAAAGCGGCATCGCGGAAAAGGAACTGGAGGGGGCGGGCATCCCCACCCTGCGTCTTGAGACCGATTACAGCCAGGAGGATGCCGGCCAGCTGAAAACGAGGGTTGAGGCATTCATTGAGAGGATAAATAAGAAATGAGGTGCGCCGGGATCGATATAGGATCGCGCACTGTCAAGCTTGCCGTGCTCGAGCGCGGCAGGCTTGTTCTTTCCCGAAAATCGGTCACAACCTACAATCCGCTTCAGACGGCGTGCGATCTCATCCGTGATGCGGCGTTTGACACGATTACCGCCACGGGATACGGCCGCCACCTGATCAAGGGCCATATCGACTGTCCGGTTATCAGCGAAATCAAGGCATTTGCCGTGGGAGCGCGTTTTTTTTCAAGGGACTGCCGGTCCATTCTCGACATAGGCGGCCAGGACACCAAGGCTATCTCTCTCGATGAAGAGGGAAACATGAGCAAATTCGAGATGAACGACAAGTGCGCCGCGGGCACCGGCCGCTTTCTCGAGGTCATGGCCACCGCCCTCGGGTTCACCCTTGAGGAGTTTTCTTCGGCGGCGCTTTCGGCGGAGAAAGCGGTCAAGATCAACAGCATGTGCACGGTCTTCGCCGAGTCCGAAGTCATCTCCCTGACCACGCAGGGCGCTGCGCGCAACGAGGTCGCGCTGGGCATCCATCGGGCGATCGTGAGCCGGTCCGTCGCCCTTATGAAGAGGATAGCGCCGCCGGGCAATGTCTTCTTTGCCGGCGGCGTGGCCCTGAACGGGTGCGTCAGGTCGCTGATCGAAAGCGAGTTGGACAGGCGGCTTTTCGTTCCCGAGGACCCGCAGATCGTCGGGGCCGTTGGAGCCGCGATGAGTACCGGGTAAAAATAATAATTGGTACAGGGCGCCGGTGCCCCTCGCTGCATAAAACCAAAAATCGCTGGACAGACGCCGCATTCGTACATCAATATGAGCATATAGATCCGGTGGATTCAGCCATATGACAACAAAAATCTATATCATCATTTTCGCATCATCGCTCGGCCTGCTTGTCCTGTGGGCCATCGTCGGCGGCATTCTGGAATCCCGCGGCGTAACAGTTGACCCCGCGACAGTAAAGGCGGTTTCCTTTATCCTGTTTCTGATTTTAGGCTTTACCATTGTGCCGTTGATGATACGATTGTTCATCCTCGGCCAGATCAGGATCGGCCATGGCGATCTGGCCATAATCAAATTCCTGCGCGCCCATGAAAGCGCCGTTGTTTACTGCATCTGGGGATTTTATCTCATTGGCCTGATCTACCTGCTCCCATTGATCAAAAGGGACATTTTTTAATAACCCCTGAGCAATTTCTAACGTCGAAGCCGGGCAACCATCACGATAAGCGAATCCGCCCATTAAATATATCTCCCTTCAGGATAAAACAACAATGCGAGATCAGCGCGCAGCGCTATCGAGCGAAAGGTATGAACTGGTTTATCACGACTTCAGAGGATAATTTCCAATACAACCAGGCCATTAAAACGTCCGCCGCAAGGCGGACAAACCTATTGGGGTGGATGTTTGAGCCGAGTTCGGCGAAGCCGGCGAGGTGAGTTCACCCCTGAGCCTCCGCCGGCGTCTGAGGCGGCGCGGGGGAGGGATCATAAGGGAGGGGTGGCCGCGGTGCCACCCCTCCCTTATATAGTTATGCGTGGTTGCGCAGCTTCAATTCCGCCGGATGCGGATCAAGGTAATACTGCTCCGCCAGGTACTCTTCACCATATTTTCGCACATAGTGTCGAATCATAGTCACGGGCACGACGAGGGGGATGAGCTCCTGCCGGTACCGCTCTATCATATCCGCCAGCTCCTGTTTTTCGTCAGCACTGAGGCGCTTCCTGAAGTAGCCTGACATGTGCATGAGCACGTTCGCGTTCTTCTTCACGGTCGCGTGATATTTCAGGGCGGTCATGAAGAGCCGCTCGAACTCGCCGAGAAACGAGCCGCGTTCCATCGTCTTCACCCGCGCAACCAGCTTCCCCATATCCTTCTGCATCGCAGGACTGTGCGCCATGAGGAGGTACTTGTGGCGGGCGTAAAACTCGATGACCGCTGCGGGACTCCGGTCGGCAGCGAGCTGTTGCTTCCATCGGTGGAAGGCGAACACCCGCGCGATGAAGTTTTCACGAATTCCAATGTCATGAAGCCTGCCCTCGTCCTCGACCGGAAGGAGCGGGAACCGCTCCATGAAGGCCTTCGCGAAAAGCCCGGCGCCCGTCTTGCGCGCAGCCCCCTTCGCATCATACACCTTCACCCGCTCCATACCGCTCGACGGCGACCCGCTCTTGAACACGAAGCCGCACAGGTCCCGCTTCTCCAGTTCGGGAAGCTTTTTCCGTATCCACATGTTCATGCGCCCTGTGAGATCAACACCCGATTTGATCGTCATCAGGCGCGGCGACTCAGGGTCGTCCACGAGCCGCATCGCCTCCCGCGGAACCCCGAAACCCGCTTCGAATTCCGGGCAAACCGGCACGTACTCGACAAACCCTGACAGCGTATCCGTCAGGAAATGGTCAAGCTTGTGCCCGCCGTCATACCGCACCGGCTCGCCCAGGAGGCAGGAGCTGATGCCGATGAGTATCTTCTTTTCCATGCAGGAAAGCATACAGCACGCGGTCCGCTTAGCAACAATAAATTATCGTTCACGGCATAATGGGAGAGGGATAGAATGATCTTTGCTGGATAATTAAAAACCGGGGAACTGAAAAAACTGGGCGGAGTGTTGCCTCCGCCCACGCAGAAAATTCTGTCATTCAATAGTCCGTTTTGGCCCGTTGATAGACAGTATGGATGCCGGATTGACAATCTTGTTCCAGAATATGATATTATCAATACAGCCGTATCCGTCATGATCCGGCCTTTCATCACCGCCATTATTGGTACGCGAAATTAAATAAAAATTTTGCATAAAATTATTAATGTCGGCGGGAGATACTGTCGCGCGACTGCCATACAGATTCCCATTGCAGTAAAAACGCATATTCGTGCCATCCGGGAATCCTTCAAGGAGGTCCCACTGGACAATAATTGATGCAAATTCCTTTTTAGGAATATTCATTGTACCGACAATGGGACGGCCCTGTACATAAAACTGGACTGAAGCCACATGCCCGCCTGAAGAGGCATGCATGCGGAAGTATGTGGTGTCCGTCAGATAAAAATTGACTTCGCCGTAAACATCGGTATCATCATCTCCTTCATGGCTCCATTCCCCATTGGCGCTCGCCCAAAAAGCGCAGGTTCCCCTTGAAAGGTCGGGCTTGTCCTCGGTGAAGGTGTCGCTGAAGGGATGAATCCTTGCCCACTGATAGCACTCGTCGGTCTTGTTTCTGTTCCACACCTGCAATCCAGTACCGAATCTGGCCGCTATATACCGCAATCCTGCGGCATCTCCCCTGTTCCGTTCGGTCATCAGCGACCCGAATTGCGCGCCAATCAGCGGATTGGAGAAATCATCGCTGTCGTCGCATTGATTATAGTAAATGGGGATATCGGTAAAATATGATTTATTCACTCCCCGCAACTTCAGGGACATATGGTAATCACTCCGGGCAGGATCGTTGTTGGGGATCGACACCATCGCCAGATAGTCGCCCGGATATGCGGGATCGAAAGAAAAGTTCACGTCAAAGGTCGAGCGCTCATAGGGATTCACGATACCGGCAGGCTGGCATGCCACGCTGATTTCATCATCGCCGAATACCGAAACAGGCGCGGTCCCCAGCAGCTGAAGCGGGGTATAGGGGGTCTGGTTCGTGATGTAAAACCGTAAGGTGCGCGAAAGCCTTCCGCCGTATTCCTCCGGAATTGGTATAATCTCAAAATCCTCGGCGAATGAAATTTCATCGCAGGCCGGGTTGTCCTTGAAGAGAATATCTTTCATCTGGCTGTACAGGACCATCTGGGGAGGCTCGCCGGTACGCGGGTCCACGGGCACCTCGTCGCTTTCATCTCCTCTGGTGTATTTCATATAGTACCCGGACACGGGCTCGCCGTTTGCGTCCGTTAATTTAGAATAATCGGTATAGTCCTCGATGGCGTCATAGGGAGAATATGTCTGGATGCCTGTAAAGTTGCCGTCCGGATTGGGTATGCCGACCATCAGAAGCTGATCGGGGCTCATTGCCTCCCGGACGACTTCGCTGACATGGACTCTCCAGTAATCGGTCTGATCTTCGGATTTATTAAATAGAAACGTATTGATCACCTGGTTCGCCATTTTCTCATGCATCTTCTCATTGTGTATAAGATGCCTTTTTGCTTTATCTCTGACCTGGCGGATGGCCCAGCCCAGAGCGGGTGATTCATCCAGCTTTTCGTCAGCTTTTTCATCAACCTCGTCTTCAATCTTTTTTTTGATTAAAGCCGCCAGATTGGTAAACATAGCTTCCGCCAGCATGCTGATGAGCTCCGTGTCATCATCAACGCCGATGTTCAGATCAATACCGGCATTATGGGCTGCCCACCAGACAGCGCCCGAGCAGTGCGAGCCTGTTCCTATGACGTTAGCCACAGCATCAGGATTAAGCACGGAAACCGGTTCGTAATTCAACATTTTTACGTACGCGTGGAGAATGTAATACCCGTCAAGCTTCTTCATCTCTTCAGCGATGTTAGCGAGAATCTCTTTATTGGCTTCGGTTCTTGTGGTAAGACGCGCAAAATTTCTGTCTGTTTTTTTGCTCTTTTTAATCAGTTCGTCACCCGTCAGCGTTTGCATACCCGGTTTAAGGTTGCTGAGTTTTACGGAATTAAGGCCTACCGGCAGGTCTGTGTGATAGGCATGAATAAGCGTCTCACCCAAACTGCCCCAGTCTACAGTAACTCTGATCCTGTGGTCTCTCCTTTCCTCTGTATCATTAATTTCATCATCGGTTACATAGCAGTCGCGCATGGTTATGTTCCCGGGGGTGGGATCGGTAACCATGACCACGTGGTTCCAGTATTCGCCAAGCCCTTCAATTATTGGCGCGATATACCCGTTGGATTTGGTCAGTATGATATCCCCTTTTTGAAGTTCCGATTCTATGGGAACATAAACCCAGTCAGCCCCGATGGCTGAACGGCCGAACACCAATAGCGCGCATATCACGCATAATAATAATTTTGTTTTCATTTAAATTTTACCCTCCTTTTCAAGTTGAAGAATATCGTCCGGCGTAATGGGCCGTCCTTTAATGATTTCAGAGGCCCTGTTAAGCCTGTCTATGAGGAGCTGGTTTTTTACCGTGCTGTACGGCCCGGTCCCGGAAACGCTTCCGGCCAGCTCTTCATTCTGCGGGGTAATGCTGATCCTGACCTTGGCCCGAATTGTGGAATCATTTTCCCATGTGCCGGTAAAAACAGCGGTTATCGTGCAGGAGGTCTGCGAAACCAGAGATTTGGCCAGGCGCAGGGTGCGCGTCACTTCCGTATCCGCCGGAAGCATGGTATCGTCAAGAATCTCTTCAGCGGTGACAACAAGTGTCTGTGAAGGCAGTGATCTATCGTTCGGTGTGATCACCAGTTCCGCCTCATTAAATTCCACCGGGTATTCATATATATTATTCATGGCAACCTGCAGGGTATACGAGTCCTCATGAACCTCGGGGAACCTGTTGTACCGGACCGGGATGCTGGGATTGCCCATTAACGCAGATATGTAGTTTACATTATTAAGCGACACGGTCATCCTGCCGCTGCGCCGCGAAAGCAATTGCGACGCTGTTACCTTCACCACGAATGACGACTCAAACCTTTTTAAATTGCGGCCTCGATAATCATGCGTGACTGCCGGAGCCAATGTTTTTTCCCTGGTCCCATCACCGAAATCCCATTTATACGAAAGATCATCGCCCATGTCCTCGGCGCCCTCAACGGTAAAGTGGATAATATCGGCGCTGTTGTTGACCGGGGTCGCCGTGATTGTGAGTGAAGAACATTCGCATTCCTTCACCGTCACCTCAAACGTGGTATGGGAAGTGGTTTTGTAGACCATGTCCTTGACAATTACCGGGACTTTTTTTTCACCGGGCGTGTCAAAACGCAAAACAACCGGGTTACCGGCCTGGTCGCCCACATAATACTTCAGATTTGAATCAGGTCCGTTGCCGGTTTCGGCTTTAACGGAAATTTCCACGTCCTCATTCATACATACCGATCTTTTTTCCACATTTACGGCGCTGATGGCCATCAGCCTGCCGAGTTTGGAATCGTTTTTTTCATTGCCACACCCGTAGAACATAACAGAGGCTGCCGCAATGACGAGAAGGACGGTTTTTTTCCAGTCCTCCAGACATAAGCGTGCGGTTTTACTTCTGCAAAAAATCATAATCTCCCTCCAAAATAATATTATTGTTCCGGCTACGATCACGACATACCGGCCTGTGCGGCCTGTTCATCAGGATCGCATATACATCCAAGCGCCATACTCTGAAAGCCCGGAAGGCCGATCAGGTTGCCGCTTGTGGTGTATTAGACGGTGACAAGGGAATTTTTTAAAAAAATTTGGAAAATTTTTCAGGCAGGCATAAAACTACCAAATCCCGGGATGTATCATTAATGATACCGCCGGGAATCAAGATTTTGCAAATCCGGTTATTCCTGTTTTTTTAATCATCAGGGATACATTAATGCAGGTATCGGAGTGCGGCCACTGAGGCTAAATTGAGCACATGAAGCTGGCGGAGGGGCTTTCACGCCGGCTTTATAAAAATATTGTTATTCTAACAAAAGTATATCCGATGACGCGACAATCTTGTTCCACAATATGATATTATCAATACTGCCATATCCGGCACGATCCGGCCTTTCTTCGCCGCCATTATTGGTGCGCGATTGCAAATAAAAATATTGCACAAAATTATTAATGTCATCCGGCACCAGTGATGAACTCCAGGGATGCAGAGTGCCGTTGCAATAAAATCTGAAATTTGTGCCATCAGTGAATCCTTCGACAAGGTCCCACTGGACGATAACGGATATGAACTGCTTTTTAGGAACGGTGGTCCCACCGAATATCGGAGCGCCTTTTACATAAAAGTTGACCGAACATACGTGTCCGTCCGATGACGCATGGATGCGAAAATAGGTACGGTCAGCCAGATAAAAAAAGACTTCGCCGTAAACATCGGTATCATCGTCTCCTTCATGGCTCCATTCCCCGTTAGCGCTCGCCCAAAACGCGCAGGTCCCCCTCGACAGATCAGGCTTGTTCGTGATAGCGATATTGTTGAAAGGATAGACCCACGCGCGGGCATAGCATCCATCGGTCTTATTTCTGTTATACACCTGCAATCCATAATTGAATGGGGCCGGTATATACGTCCACCCCGCCGCAGATCCTTTTCTTGTTTTTACTATACACGGGTCGAATTCAGACCCAATCATTGGCTCAAAAAAATCATTTTCATTCTCACACTGGCTGTAATAGACGGGACTGTCAATGTAATATGCATCCGCGGGGATTGTCTGTTGAGTAGCATCCTTTACCGAATAACCGGAAATGTTCTTCGCCACGACAAAAATACGATAGGTGGTTTCAGGATTTAAATTGCTGAATGTGCATCCCTGCCGTGTCACATCAACAGGGCCCTGGACTGCGCCGGATACCCTTGATCCATTTATTGATATTGATCCATCGACACCGATATACGCTTGAGAAGACGCTGAAGGAATGCCCGTGTTAAATAATATTGGCTGCTTAAGTGTTATATATTCTCTGTTGGTGTCTGAAATAGACAGATCATCCAGAACCGGCTCATCCAGAAACAGGTATCCCTGATTGCTGGAAATATCTGTATACAAATCATGGCATCCGGAAGCGCCCATGGCGAGAAATGCCGTCATAGCAAAATGAATGATATGTTTCATGACGATCCCCCCGGTTACGATTGGTTACGCCATTTGTGGCAATCGGGGCAGCATGTTAAAAACTTCCCCCGATACCGCCGCCGATCGTGAAAAAATCCATTACAGTGCTCTTTTCGACTATACCACCGTATTCTGCATACAAGCGCAAGAAAATAATTTTTTTTACTATAAGATTAAAAGACGCCCCGCATGAAAAAAGGAACTCTGCCTGGCTTTTTTTACTATATTCATGAAACAGTGAATACTCCAGGGAGCCGATCATGAAATAACTGACATCGGAGCTATTATAGCTCGCGCCGAGGGATATCTTCGGTTCTATGGAGAACCATCGCGCCGGCTGCCACCGGTAGATCACATTCGCCTTGACGGGAACCATACTGGTGAATGTTGACTTTTTTGTTTTACCGGATAAATACGCATAGCCGCTTTCAATGCCGAGGGCTATGCCGGAATAAAACAGGTTTCTCAGCGTAACGGACAATGAAACGCCGTAGCCGGGGGAATAGAGCGAGCCAAAATTGCGCAGCGGCATCACGCAGCCTGCCGTTGCTGATATATCCACATAACGCAGAAGACCGGTTGAGGCCGCGTAACTGTCTTCAGACTCAAAACCGCGGACATCGACTGCCCGCACGATAAACGTATGTTTTTTATCCGACGGCAGACCGGGAATTTCATATACGGTTTTCTCGGTTTCGCCAATCCGCTCAGGATCCTTCGCGCCCGTGCGATAAATCCGGTATGACGCTATCCTCCGAAACGGGTCGGCAACCTCTGCCCAGGACAGCGACGCGGTCAATTTCTTTCCGTCCCTCGAGATCCTTTTCGCGCATGACACCGGAAACGGATACAGAGGTTGCCGACTGCCGGTGTCAAAAATGATACCCTTTCCCGGATTCGATTCATCCCCGGTGTTGTCCACGGAGGTCACCAGAACGCCGTATGACGTGGAATCTCTGAGGTCTGTGATCTGAAATGTGTCCGCCGAGGTATTGCCTAACAGCCTGTACCCGGCCGGGATCCTTTTTGTTTCCGGTATCGTCTGTTCTGCACCCTTCCGCCGGTTTTTATCCGCACTCTCCTCCATGACCTTCAGGTAGATGCGGAAATCATCAATAATGCCGCCACAGGGATCCCTGGCCTTGTCCCATTCGAGGAGCGCTGAGTAGACGCCGTCTTTATCCGATGTGATTTTCGCGATTTTAATATGCCGTGGGGGCGTCGGCCTGCCCTTTTTCGTCGTGATGGTCAACTCGTTGCTGGGAAGCGATTCGTATTTATTCCCGTCTATGGCGGTGACTTCCACCGTGTATTTCATGTTGCAGTTGAGGCCCTTGAGCTGATAGCGTGTGGACCGGGTTTCCCCCACCTGTTTGAACGTTCCATTTCCGGTTTTGAGATATATTTTATAATATTTTACCGGGTTATACGGCTTCTTCCATGTCAGGTCCGCGTATTTCTGAAAAACGTTGCCTGCCAGTGCCGAGGGGTTTTTTCGCACCATAAAAAGAACATCGACACGCTTGATGGTAAATTCTTCAGGCCTGTTAATATCCAGGCGAACCGTGTAGGTATCGCGGTCCTCATCCACGATGTAGCATTCCAGAATCGTACCATCGAGAAGGTTCACATGCAGTTTTCCCATATAGAGCCGGGTGTACACGGTGCGCATGACGTTGCGCTTGTTATGAGTGACGATTTTCCCCTCTTTTGTCTTCACCGTGATCAGCGACGTATTCTCGTTGATGATACTGCCCTCGATGATGGCGCCGCTCTTGAGAAACACGTGATCGGCATATAGCGGACCACTGGCGATTCCCGTCAATACAGCGATGACCGTCACGATACTAATTCGTGTTAAATATTCCATGGTGATTATACTGGACAGGATTTATATACAACGCAGCCATCGACCGTGATCAAACGCGGGATGCGGCGCCGATATCTATTCCACTTTTATGCTACGTATCTGCCTGGCGGGCACTACGATCACGCCACCCGGGGTCACTACGGTATAATTCACACCCCGCGAGACAATCGTGCCGGTGATCACCCTGTTATTGTAAAATATCAGCGTGTCGATATGACCGTACTTCGCCTTCAATTCAGCCAGCGTGCGCTCCGGCATGGCTTCAACGCCCAGCGAAGACGCCATAATGTCGCGAATCTCTTCCTGACTCCGGCGTTTAATACCGTCAATGATCGGTATCTTGCACATGTTTTTCAACTCATTCGCATCCCGGTCGGTTATCGCGGTCTTCTTTTTACTATCAGTTATGATCAGCGTTTCCCCTGAATGAATCATGTCTTTCCCGGCGGCTGACGGGGTGGTGACTTTAACCTCTCCCCTGCGCACGGCGATTGTCGATATTCCCGGCCTGGACGATACGCTGAACTCCGTGCCTAGCACGGTAGCAACGGCTGCGGGAGATACAACCCGAAATATATCCCCGCTATCGAGCTTTTTCACCCGTGCCAGGACCCTGCCCCGGCCAAGGCCGATCTCCCGGGAGTCTTTACTCTTCAGTGAGTTTATTGTTACCAATGAATTTTCAGCGATGCGAAGCACGGTTGAATCGTCCATCTGGAGCAGCACGAAAGAATGGGGCCCGGTGGTGATTGCGTCTGCATCGTTTAACAATAATTTGATCGCCGTCCGTACGGGTTCGCCATTGCTTGTTATGTGAACAGATCCCATGAAGAAGGTGACGTATGTCCTGCTTTTCGATGGGATAATGCCCGTGGCGAGTAACGCGGCGATCGCCAGAGCCACTGATGCCGCGATCGCGATCGGCGCCCGAAAACGCCGTGCAAACGATTGTATCCGAGACGATCCAGTCTGTGCCAGTGCCCTGGTGAAAGTCTTCTCAACCAGACTGGCAGGAGCGCGCGTTTCAGCCGTGGAAAGCAGAGATGCTACTTCAAGCGTTTTTTCCCTGCATGCATCGCAATCGGCCATATGCCGCACGGCCCTGTCATAGCCCTGCCACCGGTTTTTTTGTTCGATAAAGGCGGCAATCTCTTCGTCGGTTAGACAGCCGGATCCGCGTTTTTCATTCAATGGGTCATCCTTCGTATAGTTATTGTTAAAGATAAGCGCCATTGCCGTTATCATATCAACAGGATTTTCTATTTTTTCGGCTTTTTTTACGCCGTCGAGATACTGATCAATATATCGCTGAACGGACATGTCACACCTCCGCAAGGAGCTCTTCAATAGAGCGCTGCATGCCGGAATCGATCGCATTCCTGACTTTCAGCACCGCTCTTGAAAAGAGATAGGGTGAATTATCGATACCAAGAAAGCTGTCAATCTCGCGGTATGTTTTATCGTTATCAATCCTGAGTTTGATGATGAGCCGTTCCTGATGCTCCAGCTTTTCAATCGCTTTTCTCACAACAACGACGGCTTCGGCCATGAGTGATGAGTTTTCATCCCTAATAATCTGTGCTTCCGCGTTCTCAGAGAAAAAATGCCACACATCGGCTGCCGGTCGGCCACGGGTAACACGGTTAACTTCCTCAAGCGGGGCGGTCATTCGTTCCTTGCGGATTTCAATACGGATATAATCAGTAACCAGGTTTCGGCATATGACAGTCAGATAGGTTTTAAAAGCCGATCCGCCCTTGAATTGCCGCACTTTTTTACAATCATCGTCGCACAGTTTTATAATAACAAAACTGAAACAGTCTTCAGCGTCTTCCTCCGAAAGATTGACCGAAGCTATTTTCGCACGTATGATAGAATAGATATAATCGCTATAGCTGCGATAAAGGATATCAATAATCTCTGAACTGGCAAGGGATTTGATGCGCTCCGCGCTGTCAAGTACGCCGGCAGCCAGACCGGTTGTATTATCTTGTAAATAATCGGGCATTGATAATGTATCAAATGAAAAATTATATTGAAAATATACACAATCCCTATAATGATTTTTTTTCAAGATATTTTTTAAATGAAAGCAGTCAAAAAAGGCTGGATGGTTATGTGTTGTTTCCATAACGATTAGACGTGTGTACTATGGTTTTTAAAAAAAATCTTCCCGGAATTCTCCATCTTTTCCCGCCAGGTATATGGGAAACAATACACACGCAGTTCAGTTGCCTCGAATAGCTCGGATGCGCCTGGATAAAAAACCATTCAGGGAAATGCCCGGAAAAAACGCTACCATCATGTCACAGCAGTGTATATCTTGAACAACAATAGAACTTCATTTCCCAGGGTCGGCACCATTTCTAAAATGTTCTTTACAATATGATTATCCACGCCTATATTTTCCCTTTGCGGCAGTAGCGCCGGCCGCCGTCTATACAGGCAAATGACATGATACTAAAATACACCCTTCTCTGGATCCCCCTGGTCTTCATCGCAATCCTGAACGGCGCGATCAGGGACCTCATCTATAAGGACAGCCTGGGAGACCTCGCCGCGCACCAGATCTCGACCGCGACCGGCATCGTTCTCTTCGGCATATACATCTGGGCCCTCGGCCTGAAGTGGAAGCTCGAATCCGCGCGGCAGGCGATCACGGTGGGCCTGATATGGCTCGGCCTCACGCTCGCGTTCGAATTCCTCTTTTTCCATTACGCGATGGGCCACCCCTGGCATGTGCTCCTTGACGCGTACAACATCTTCGCAGGAAAAATATGGGTGCTCGTTCTCGTCTTTGTCGTGATCGCGCCATGGCTCTCCTATACAGCGCATCAGAAACGCGCGAAGTGATTTTCTTCCGTCAGGCTGAATTATTATGAAAAAGCGTCAAACCGGAAAAAAGCTGACCACCACGACGAACAGGCTCCAGGGGCGGGACGTCGAATCGCTGAAGGAATCTTTCGTGTACCACATGGAGTATTCACTCGCGAAGGACGAGTTTTCCGCCACGCGGCATGACCTTTTTAAATGCCTGGCGCTGCTGGCGCGCGACCGGCTCGCCGAGCGGTGGATCGAGACCCAGCAGGCTTATTACCGCGAAGACGCCAAGCGCGTCTACTACCTGTCGCTTGAATTCCTCATGGGCAGGGCGCTCGGGAACAGCCTGATCAACACCGGCCTGTACGACGACACCGGCCGGGCCCTGACAGATCTGGGCTACAATATGGAAGAGCTCCGGGAAGAGGAATGGGACGCGGGGCTCGGCAACGGCGGCCTGGGGCGGCTGGCCGCCTGCTTCATGGACTCCATGGCCACCCTGCAACTCCCCGCATACGGATACGGCATCCGGTACGAATACGGCATCTTCTTTCAGCAGATCATACAGGGGTACCAGGCAGAGACACCGGACAACTGGCTCCGGTACGGGAACCCGTGGGAATTCCCGCGGCCGGAATACCTCTACCCGGTGCACTTTTACGGGACCACGAACCAGTACTATGACGAAAAGGGAAGATTCAGGAGCGACTGGATCGACACCGAGGTGATCATGGCCATGGCCTACGACACGCCGGTCCCGGGTTACCGGAACAACACCGTGAACACCCTGCGGCTCTGGGCCGCCAAATCGACGCGCGAGTTCAACCTTGAATACTTCAACCATGGTGACTACCACATGGCGGTGTCTGAAAAGGACCGCTCCGAGATCATATCCAAGGTCCTCTACCCGAACGACTCCCAGTTCGCCGGAAAGGAGCTCCGCCTCAAGCAGGAATACTTTTTCGTGTCCGCCACTCTGCAGGACATCATCCGCCGCTACCGTAAGGCCCATGACACGTTCGAACGCTTCCCGGACAGGGTCGTGATACAGCTCAACGACACCCACCCGGCCATCGCCATACCGGAGCTGATGCGGCTGCTCGTTGACCGCGAGGGACTTGACTGGGAGGAGGCGTGGGACATCACGGTGAGGACCTTCGGGTACACCAACCACACGGTGCTCCCCGAGGCGCTGGAGAAGTGGCCGGTATCGCTCCTGGAGCGCGTGCTGCCGCGGCACATCCAGATCATCTACGAGATCAATCAGCGGTTCCTGGACGAGGTCCGGAAGGCACACCCGGGGGACAGCGCCCGCCTTGGACGCATGTCGGTCATAGAGGAGGGGCCGGAGCGCCAGGCGCGCATGGCTAACCTCGCCATTATCGGGAGCCACTCCGTGAACGGCGTGGCCGCGCTCCATACAGAAATCATCAAGACCGATATTTTCCGGGACTTTTACGAGATGTGGCCCGAGAAGTTCAACAACAAAACCAACGGCATCACGCAGCGGCGCTGGCTCAGGCTCTGCAACCCGGGGCTGTCGGCCCTTATCACCTCCCGGATCGGAGACGGCTGGATCACAGACCTGGACCAGCTCAAGAAGCTGGCCCCGCTGGCGGACGACCCGGCCTTCCAGGAGGAATGGCGGACCGTAAAGCGGGAAAACAAGAAGAGGCTGGCCGCGTATATCTGGACCCTCAACAAGGTCCGGGTGAACATCGACTCCCTGTTCGACTGTCACGTGAAGCGAATGCACGAGTACAAGCGGCAGACCCTGAACCTGCTCCATGTCATCACCCTGTACAACCGGATCATTTCAGGACGCGCCGATGCGATCGTGCCACGCACCGTGATATTCGGCGGCAAGGCGGCGCCCGCCTATTTCTTCGCAAAGCTCGCCATCAAGCTGATCAACGCGGTGGCAGACACGGTGAACAACGACCCGCGGGTCGGCGAGGCGCTCAGGGTCGTGTTCATACGCAACTACTGCGTGTCGAACGCTGAAAAGATCATTCCCGCCGCCGACCTCTCCGAACAGATTTCCACTGCGGGGATGGAGGCGTCGGGCACCGGCAACATGAAGTTCGCGCTCAACGGCGCGCTCACGATCGGCACCATGGACGGCGCGAACGTGGAGATACGCGAGGAGGTGGGAGATGACAACATCTTCATCTTCGGCCTTACCGCGGACCAGGTGACGCGGAAACGATACGAGGGATACGACCCGGGCCGGTTCTATAAGGAAAACCCGGAGCTCCGGCAGGCGATCGACATGATCCGGGACGGGTATTTCTCACCGGACCAGCCGGACCTGTTCAGGCCGATCGTTGACGCGCTCCTGTCCAGGGCCGACCAGTACATGCGCCTTGCCGACTACGGGTCGTACGTCTCCTGCCAGGAGCTGGTGAACCGCGCCTTCCTCGACCAGAAAGTATGGGCGCGCATGTCGATCCTGAACGTCGCTGGCATGGGAAAATTTTCGACCGACCGCACCATTAGGGAGTACGCGGACGAAATCTGGGGCGTGAAGCCGGTTAATCCCTACCGGGAAACCTTGTAGATGGCGTAGACATCATCGTCCCGGGTGTGGTAATAGAGCGTCTTTTTATCCTGCGAGATCGATGGCGACTCGGCCTGGCCGTCCAGCACGGCAATCCGCTCGGGTTCGCCGAACGGCTCGACAATGGAATTTCTCCGCGCGAGGAAGAGCCGTGACGATCCGGCACAGGAATCAAGGCGTGCAAAATAGAGCTCGAGCCCGTCCGAGCTCACCGACGGCGCGTATTCGAGCGAATCGCCGGTATTGACATTATTCAAGATACCGGAGAGCTTCCTGTCAATGTTGAACGTTCCGTAATTCATGCGTGCTATGCCGATGTCAGCGCTGTCCGGAACCCTGCCCCCGGTGTACTTCGCGTTGGCAAAATAGAGCAGCGAGCCGTCAGAGCTGACCTCCGCATCCGTTACGATCCAGCCCGGCGTGGACCGGTAGAAATTGCCCGGCTGCGCATCCAGGTCATAGACCCTGCCTTCGAGGAAATTGCCGCTGTAGACGTTGTTGTAATCGCGGTAATAATTCCGGGTCGAAAGGAAATAGAATCTCCCCTCCGAGTCCATGCTCGGTACCGCGTCGAAATTCGACGCTTTTCCGTTCGCACCCTGTATCTCGCCGATGAAGGTGAAGGTGGCGTCATTGATTTTGCGCGCGTAGTAGAGGCGGGTATCACCTCCTTCTTTATACGTATTGAAAAAAAGGTAATTCCCGTCGCGGGTAATAAACGGGTCCATAGCGTGGCCGCTGTAGCCGCGAATGGTAACTTTTTCAGGATCGGAAAATTCTTCGTTTATCTTCTCCGGCCCCCTTTCACCGACGCATCGCGCTGACAGCGACGCGCCGCCTGCCGTCTCCTTTTTATTGTCGCCGACGCACTGCCAGTAAAAAACGCCTGCAAGGAAAAGAACGAAAAAAAACGTCACTCGATAGAGCATTACGGGGTTACGTGATGAAACCATAGCAGAATATTAAACCTCTCCATATCCTGTGGAACAATCCACACTATTTCTATGTATAACCGATTGAAGATATAATAAATTTCAGGATAAGGCAAGTAAATATATAAATTTTTTATTATTTTTGATTTTTTCTGCATTTTTTAGGCCTGAATATTGAATTGACAGGAAGATGTGCCCGGAAAAAATCGAGTAAAGGAGACCGCCATGTTCGAGTTTTTTTTCAATCCAGACGGTGTCGCCATCATTGGCGCGACCGACAGCCAGTTAAAAGGAGGCTTTCATCTTGTTCGAAATGCGCTTGCCGGCTACAGGGGCAGGCTCTATCCGGTGAATCCGCGCTACAAGGATATCCTGGGCCTTCCCTGCTATCCTGACGTGCAATCAATCCCCGGTACTATCGACATGGCGGTGTATTTCATCCCCGCAAAATTTCTCCCGGACACCATCCGCGCGTGCGCGGCAAAAGGCGCAAAGGGAATTATAATCCAGTCCGCGGGCTTTTCCGAAACCGGTCCCGAGGGCAGGAAGCTCCAGGAAGACTCGGTCGCGATCGCGCGCAGCCTGGGGGTCCGTCTCTGGGGCCCCAACTGCATGGGCTACCTCGACGGGCATTCGCGGAACGTGTTCTCCTTCATGTACACCGACAAGTGGACAACCCTGATGAAGCCGGGGAACGTGTCGCTCATCGTGCAGAGCGGGATGCTCTCCGCCGGGTTTTTACTGATGATGATGGAAAGGGGCGGCATGGGGTTCAGCAAGGTCTGCTCCATAGGCAACAAGTGCGATGTCCATGAGACAGAGCTGCTGGAGCTTCTGATCGACGATCCCCATACCGGCGTCATCGCCTGCTACCTCGAGTCGATCATGGACGGGAGGAGGTTCATGGAGCTGGCCCGCGCCACCACGAAGCCGGTGGTGGTGCTCAAGTCGGGACGGAGCCGTTCGGGCGCAAACGCGGCCATGAGTCACACGGCGAGCCTCTCCGGCGCGGCCGCCGTGTACGACGGCGCCTTCCGGCAGGCGGGGGTCGTGCAGGTCTTCGACATGCACGAGCTGATGGATATGGCGCGGGGTTTCTCAAAGACCGACGCCTGTACCCCCGGGGGCGGCACGGCGGTCATGACCTTCTCCGGCGGGGCGGGCATCGTCACCGTGGATCTGCTCGAAGACCGCGGACTCGACCTGGCCGCGGTCTCCCCGGCAACCATGGCGGAGATAAAAAAGGTTTTTCCTCCCTGGATGGAGCCCGCGCACCCCGCGGACCTGTGGCCCGCGGTGGAGCAAAAGGGCGCGGCACGGGTATATATTCCCGTCGCCGAGGCGATGCTCGCCGACCCGGCCGTTGATTCCCTCATCATCGAGACCTTCGCGTGGGCGTTTGGCTCTACCGACTACATTACGGAAATCGGCGCGCTCAAGCGTAAATACAGAAAGCCCGTGGCGGTATGGCAGGTGGGCAGCAACCCCGCGTACGATCAGCACCGCACCGCGTGGGAGGACGCCGGTCTCCCGGTTTTCGAGGAGATCAGCCGCTGCGTCGCGTTCCTGTCAGAGGTCAAATATCACTTCGGGAAGAAGGATGCGCTCCGCATCTCATCATAATTACCATTAATACCGCACGCTCCGCCGGTGAACGGCAGCACTTCAGAGAAAGCGTGATACCCGGACCGCTCAGAACCCCTGGCCAGCGTTTATACGAATTCCGCAGCATGACAGATCTATTGGTATAGACCCCTATAGAATTTGTCCTGGCAAATGCCGCAGACTGACGCAAAAAGGCTAATCGGATTATACCTTTCATACGATAATCTCCATAGCGACATAACCGCCGCTTTTCCGGGCCTCCCGCGAGGGAGGCCCGGATCATACACCCGCGCGGGAGTACCGTTATGAAGAAAACAAGCATTGCGTTATCATTCGTCTTTATCCTGCTTTCAGTCAACCATTCCTACGGCTTCATCGAAAACCGGCTCCAGTGGTGGCAGGTCCGCCTCGCAAAGCTTGAAGCCGAACGCGCCAGGGTTGAGGCGTCAGGCCTTGCACCCTCCATACTGGGCGTGATCGACCGGGATATCGACCGGGCGCGCGCCATCATCGATGTGTTCGAGCGCGAAATGAATCACGACGGGTCCCTTACCCACCGGACGCGCCTGATCACCGACGCCGACATCGCGGCCGAGGCGCGGGAGGTGGTCCCGCCGCTCTGCTCCCTGCGTCTGCTTGAGGTCTTTGTCCGCGACCAGAACGGAGACGATTCCATGACTGCGGCCCGGGAGGCGGTCGCACGCCGCATCGACGAACTCGCCCTGCGGTACCTGGGAGCGAAGAGCGACGAGCTCGCGGCCCGGATCATGCGGGAGGATATGCGCGCTGACGAATGGAAGACGCTCGCCCTTGAGGTCCGCGCTGGAAGCGTCATCGCCGGCAGGACCGCATTCGAGGAACAGGCGATCAACGGGACCGTTGCGGCCATGTCCGTTAAGCTCAGGGAAAAGAACAACACTGTCAACGGCAGGGAGCTCCGGACCCTCGCGGTCGACGCGGCGCGTGACTATCTCGGCGACTGCGGAGAAATGGACCGCTCCCTCGACAGCGCCGCCCTTGCCGCGTCCTGGGCCTGGAAACGGAAAGAGGCGCTGATCGAACGGGACCTCGCCGCGCTGAAGAGAATCATGGCGCTGCCGGGAATCCCGGCAGGCACGCCGCCCGAAAGGCTGCGGCAGTTCCTCCGCACCCCCGCCGATCTCGAGCCGGTGCTTTTCCGTATGCACGATGCAATCGCAGCACCCGCGCCTACTCCGGCCGCTGCCCCGTCCGCAAACCCGGGAAACGCCGCACTGCTTGAAATTCCGGCGCTCCCGGACGCGGCGGCCCTGCTTGCAGAGATCGCCGGAATACGGGCCGCGACGCTCCATGCAATCACCGGGAGGGAAACCATCGGCTTTGCCGGCGACTTTGACGTGCGGATACGCGGAATCATAGAGCGCGGCACCGGCGCGGCGCGGCGCGTCTTCGAACGCGAACAGGAGAAGGTCCGCGCCATTGACGAAAAGGGTGGCCCGCGCCCGGTCATGGCCAACGAGCAGGAGTTCAACAGAGCCCGGCGCCTCTTCGAAGAGCAATTCGCAGTGCTTGATGAATGCCGAGCCAGGACGGTCGCCCTGGCAGAGATCGTATCCGACGCGAAAAAAATGCCAGGCTCCGATATCACGGCTCGCTACCGCTATCTGCTGGAACGCAACCGCGAATATCTCGTCCTCGCCGGCGACCTGATCGCGGCGAGCGGGCCTGTTTCCCGGCTCGGCGGAACCGGCGAGCACAAGCGCTACGGCCTCTGCATCAACGGGACAAGCGAGCTCATCAGGTCAATCGGTTCCTTCCTGCGGATCGACGCAGGCGATCGTCCCTATCTGTCGCGGGAGGAGATCGGTTCCATCCGCGCCCTCACGTCTGAATTTATCGGCTCGATGCAGCGGATACGGGGCGGCATCAGGCAAAACATTGCGGAATACGGGCGCGCTCGCTCGATTGCGGCGGGCGCGGAAATAAGGGGAAACGAGCGCCTGAAAGAGAAGATAGCCCAAGATGACATTGATGCGCAGCGCGCGCACGCTGAAGAATGCGTCGCCCTGCACAAACAATTCGCCTATGGAGAGGAGATGATCAGCCGGTACGCGGAACGCTACGTCATGTTTCTGAAGGAAGCGCGCGCCTGCGCCGTGTCGCCTGAGCTGGAGCGCGCGCTCGGCATGAACTCGGTCCTTGCAGCGATCGGCGGCTTTGATGGCAAGCGGCTGCGCATGGAGCGTGCGTCAAAGCGTTACCTCCGGAGAGAAACCGCGGCAGCGCTGGCGCGGCTCCAGACCCTGCTCCGCTACTACAAAAAAAACGGGGTCCGCCTGCTTGACCTCCCCTCGCAGGAAGAGATAACCTCGATGGAAAGCGGGCTGGGCACCGATCCGCAGGCCAGAATCGATGCGTGGACCATGAACGAGCAGAACATGACGGAGATCGACGCGAAAGCCACGCAGAAGCTATCGCTGATTCTCAGCAGGAAACGCACGGCGCGCGTCATGAAGACCGGAACTCCCGCCCCCGCAAGCGAAACCCGCCGCACCATAACCATACATGATCCCGACATTTCCTTCGCGGTCCCGGCGGGATGGGCGGAGGAGACTGTCGGATATGCGGAGGCCTTCCAGGGCGTGGTCAAGTCTTTCAGCGCCGGCGCCGGCGGCCCGTCATTCAAGCTGGTCCGGCTGCCGATGGAGAACGACGACATGAAGGAGGCGGCTGAAAGCTGGGTCAGAAAATCGGGGTGTGAGCTTGTTGAAAAACGGTGGGAGCGCACGCCCGAGGAGGAATATCTCTGGATCATCGGGAAAGACGGCGACAGGAACATCTCCGAGACCTGTTCTCTTTCGCGGGACGGTTTCACGCTCCTGATCACGGGGAAGACCAGCAGGGAGCGCTATCCCCGGTTCAGGGCCTATCTCAGAAAAATTGTTGAATCCATCAACTGACTGTCAGGCCAGCTCAGCGGGACGATCCAGGAGGCCTTTCCAGCTCCCCCCGGGTTCCTCCAGAACCAATCCGGCTTGCAACAGCTCGATATATTCATCGCGTGAGATATGCCGCGCGCCCAGGCTCTCCAGATGGGAGGTGTACACCTGGCAGTCGATAACGACATACCCGAGCTCACCGAGGCGGCGCACCATGGTGATAAAGGCCGCCTTTGACGCGTTGGGGGCCCTGGTAAACATCGACTCGCCGAAAAAGCAGCGCCCCAGGGAGATGCCGTAGAGCCCCCCTGCAAGCACGTCGTCCTGCCAGGCCTCGACCGAGTGCGC
>JAFGJX010000024.1 GCA_016928865.1 Spirochaetota bacterium | reverse complement strand
GAGTCTCCTTGTTGGCCAGCGCCAGACGCCGCGCCGCGCCGATCGAGGCGAGGGTCGGCTTCAGTCCCGCGGCCCCCACGATGGCGGAGACCAGGATGTCAACACGCCGGCCCGCAAGCTCCGCCACCCCGTCATCACCCTCGAGAAAAACAACGTCCGGGAATTTCCTGCCGAGGTCCCGGTACTCGCCGCTCGCGGCCGCCGCGCGCGAAGCCACCGCGACCGCCTCCGGCCTGAATTCACGGATCTGCTCTTCCAGGAGCCGCAGATTCCCACCGCAGGCGAGGCCGTATACGCGAACCTCGTCTTTCAGAAAGCGCGCCGCCCTCAGCGTGGCCTCGCCGATGGATCCGGTTGATCCGAGTATGGATAGCGTCCTGCTCATACGCCCGATCCGGTATCAGGCAACCCCCTTCAGGACAAGGTAATAATAAAACAGGGGATACGTGTAGATCAGCGCGTCGAACACGTCCCACATGCCGCCGTGCCCCGGGATGATGGAGCCTGAATCCTTGATGGCGCCGTCGCGTTTTACCGCCGATTCAGCCAGGTCCCCCAGGTTGCCCAGCACCGACAGGGCGACCCCCAGCAATACCGCTTCCAGCATGCCGAACAGGGCCCTGTCAAAGAAAGAAATATATATCTGGTTCGTCACAACCATGGCCACGATGCTGAAGAGAAGGCCGGAGAGGTAGCCCTCCCAGGACTTGTTCGGCGAGACCGGAAAATTGGTCTTGTGCCTGCCGAAAAGCACGCCGCCGAAAAGGGCCATGGTATCGTTCAGCATGACCACGACATTCAGGATGATGATATAAAAAACGCCGTCGGTCAGCGCCTTCATCGCTATGATGTGAGAAAACGAGAACACGATGTACGCCAGCCCGAAAAGCGTGACGCCCAGCGAATAGGACGCGCCCCTGATGCCCCTGGTGAACAGCTGGAGCGCCAGGACCACGGCGAGTAAAAGTGCGATGAGCCCGAGCACCACGCGGGCGTCAAAAGAGGGAAGATACTCCCCGTACCCGTATCGGTCACCGTAGGCGAACAGGTACATCATGACATTGATCGCCACGGCGAAAAGCATACCCGTTTTGAAGAACGCGCGCTCGTCCCCACCCCTGTCGGTGATCTGATAATACTCGTACAGGCACGCCAGGGTGATAATGAGCGAACAGGCGAGGATCGGGGTCGAGTATGCGATGTCGGTCACGATCGTGAACACATAGACCGGCAGCGCCACGACCGCCATGAGCACTCTCGTCAGGATATTTTTCTTTACATCACTCATATTCCGCCGAACCTCCTTTCTCGCAGCTGGAATTCATACACCGCCTTATATAGATGATTCGGCCTGAAATCAGGCCAGAGGACGTCCATGAAAACGAGCTCGGAATACGCGATCTGCCAGATAAGAAAATTACTGATGCGGCACTCGCCGCCGGTGCGTATCAGGAGATCGACCTCCGGCAGCCCGGCGGTCAGGAGACGCTTTTCGATGTCCCGGGCTGATACGCGCTCATTCCGGCCACGGCCATCGATCCAGCCGTTCACGGCCTGGACAATATCCTGGCGCCCGCCGTAGTTCAGGCAGAAGTTCAGCGTCAGCTTTTTGTTCTCCCTGGTGGTGTCAATGGCGTTCCGGATGGTACGCTGCGAGGAGGCGGGCAGCCGATCGAGAAAGCCCGAATGTCTGACCCGGATCCCCTTCGCCTTTATCGATACGATCTTCTCATTGAAGAAATAGTCGAGAAGCTTCCAGAGCCCTATAATCTCCGGCTTTGGACGGACCCAGTTCTCGGTGGAAAACGCGTAGAGCGAGACGGCCCGGATGCCCATGTCGAGGGCGGCGTCCATCAGCGGCTCGATTATTTCAGATCCGCGCCGGTGCCCTTCAGAGCGGGGCAGCGACTTTTTTTTCGCCCACCGTCCGTTGCCGTCCATGATAATTGCGATATGGGACGGTATTTTTTTCCTGTCGATGAGGCGGCTGTAATCTTTCATTCTTCAGTGATGCGGCTGCATGATATTAAATATTGAGTATCTCTTTTTCCTTGTTGTCGGTCATCTTCTGTATTTCATCGATATATTTGTCGGTAATCTTCTGTATTCGAGCCAGGGCGTTCTTCGAATCGTCTTCCGAGATGTCCTTCTCCTTCTCGAGCTCCTTTATCATGTCGTTGCCGTCCCGGCGCACGTTGCGCACGGCCACGCGGCACTCCTCCGCCTTGTGCCGAGCGAGCTTTACGTATTCCTTCCGGCGCTCCTCGGTGAGCTCCGGGATCTGTATGCGTATTAGGTTTCCGTCGTTGGAGGGGTTGACGGAAAGGTCGGCCTTGAGAATGGCCCTCTCCACCTCGCCCAGGTTGCCCTTGTCCCACGGCTGGATCACCACCAGTCGCGGCTCCGGGCACGAAACCGTGGCGACCTGATTCAGGGGCATCTCGGTACCGTACACGCTCACCCTGACGCCATCGAACATGGCCGGGTTCGCCCTCCCGGTGCGGATCGCTGCGAAATCCTTCTGCAGGGCCGCCATGCTCTTCTTCATACGGTCTTCTACGTCGCTGATGATATCTTCCGTCATGATGATAACCCTCAAGAAATAATTGTTCCGACCGGGCCGCCGGCGACGATCTCCTTAAGCGAGCCCTTCCTGAACAGGTTGAAAACGATGATGGGCAGATTGTTGTCCATGCAGAGAGAGACGGCGGTGAAGTCCATGATCCGGAGCCCCCCCTTCAGAACGTCTATGTAGGATATTTCGTCGATTTTTTTCGCGGCCGGGTCTTTTTCCGGATCGCCGGTGTACACGCCGTCGACCCTGGTCGCCTTCAGGAGCACCTGCGCATCCAGCTCGACCGCGCGAAGGCCGGCCGCCGTGTCCGTGGTG
>JAFGJX010000023.1 GCA_016928865.1 Spirochaetota bacterium | reverse complement strand
GACCTCACGTCCGATGACCCGGACGAGGGAACGTATACCATCACCCTGAACGGCACCGGCACCGGGCCTGACATCAACGTGCAGGCTGGCGGGCTGGATGTGGGCACGCATGACTTCGGTTCGTCGAATGTGGGCGTGGCAGTGGGACCCACGACCTTCACGATCCAGAATGTCGGAACCGGCCCCCTTGAGGTGAGCGGGTTTTCCCTGAGCGCGGGCGATTTTTCCGGTTCCCTTGCCACGCCGGTTACGATTCCGGCGAGCGGCAGCGAGACCTTTGACATCACCTTCACGCCGACAACCACGGGATTGCGTTCCGCGACCATCGACCTCACGTCCGATGACCCGGACGAGGGAACGTATACCATCACCCTGAACGGCACCGGCACCGAGCCCGACATCAATGTGCAGGTGGGCGGAAGCGACGTTACTACGTATGACTTCGGCACGGTTTACCAGCCCCTCACCAGCGTTCCGGTGATATTTACAATCCAGAACACGGGAGGCGGGAGCCTTAATGTCACCGGGTCCTCATTGTCCGGCGCCAACGCAACAGACTTCACGGTAACCGGGTTGACGACAGGAACAATGGTATCCGGCGGCAGCAGTACCTTCACCGTCATATTCACTCCGGGCGGTACGGGCGTCCGGTCGGCAAGCCTTTCGATCAGCTCCGATGATCCTAATGAAAATCCCTACGACATCACCCTGTCCGGGACGGGCGGGTCCGGCGCGACCCCGGAAATCAATCTGAAGATCGGCGCGACGGATTATGCATCAGGCACCGGCACCTGTGACTTCGGCGATGTGTACCCGGGCAGCGCGAAGACAGTCTCCTTCACCATAGAGAATACGGGAGCGGGGACCCTGACGCTTGCGGACACGCCGCTGGTGGGCACCACTGATTTTTCAGTGGAAGGGCCTGATATCACCGTCATCCCCGGGTACGGGAGCCTGACCTTTACCGTGACCTTTATACCATCAGGCGCCTGGCCTTTTGCCGACATTCTCACCATAAATTCAGATGATGCCGATGAACCCGCATACACGATAAATCTCATTGGGAACGGCACCGCGGCGGCTGCCCCGGATATTGATGTCTCGATAAACGGAACGGAGTACCTGACGGGCAGCACCTACGACTTCGGTGATATTCAGTCAGGCGATTCCGGCACGGTTACTCTCATTATAACAAACAGCGGGAGCACTGACCTGAACATAGCTTCCGATGCAATGAACCTGGGGACAGATTATTTTGAGACCGGGCCGGGATCAACGCTTCTTGCCGCCGGCGCCAGCACGACCCTTGACGTAACCTTCTCGCCTACCGCCGCGGGGTTTCTCTCCGACTATATCGAGATCGGCTCCGATGATCCGGACGAGCCCGCCTATCAGATTACCTTTACCGGAAACGGAACCCTGCTGCCTGTCCCGGATATCAGCGTGGAGGCCGTTTCGGTGGCGAGGCCTTCGGGCGGTTACTTTGATTTTGAGGCGCTGTACGGCGGCAGTGCGGTTACGGTGACGTTTACGATCGAGAACCTCGGCAATGCAACCCTGGATCTGTACGCGCCCTACGTGGCCTTGAGCGGCCATCAGGCCGGTGATTATTCAATCACCGCATTTCCCTCATCGACCAGCATCGCGCCAACCGGCACCACAACGTTTGATGTGGAGTTTGATCCCTCAGCCAAAGGATTGCGCGAGGCCGCTGTCATGATTCCGAGCAATGACCCGGACGAGGAGACCTACATCATCAACCTGAACGGCCTGCCGGTCATACCGCTCATGATGGTTCACGGCGGCTGGACCCCTGACACCTCGGTGTATGATCCCACGACCAACACCTTCAGCGCGGGTGTCTCCATGACGGATATGGTCGACGCCGGAGGCCACAGCTTCCTGATCGATTCAGGAACGGAAGCTGGGAAATACATGGTCATTCATGGTGCGGGCGGCACCACTACCACCCTGTACGACCCCGGCGTGCCCCCCGCGGCGCCGACGGTTTCAGGCACGTACTCGACCGTCACCAACGTAGACTCAGGCGCACACAGCTTCCAGATAACCGGCGGGGCCCACATTGGCGAATATCTTGTCGTATGCGGGGCCACCACCACGATAAATCTGTTTAATCCTGCTACCCCGGGATTTGAGGACGCGACACCCTATGGGATCAACCTGGGGTCGAGCGCCTATACCGGTTCGTTCCATTTCACGAACGATGATGATGACATGGTGGTCATCATAGGGAACAACTCTGCGGGGTACCGGGTATTTGATCAGGACGGCACGAATACCTTTGGTTCGCTGCAATCGATCCCTTCAGCGCAGATCTGGGAGGGGGGGCACGGGACAAGGATCATCTCGGGCATGTATCCCGGCTACATGCTGATCATAGAAGGAGGCCTGGCGGGATCCGATCGCACATGGCTGTTCGATCCGTCAACGTCCCCGACGCATGCGGCAGGCCCGAGCCTGAGCGGCAACGCATTTGGGGGTTCCTTCAGCATCCCGATCGTAACCGGGCCGTATGCGGGCAGGATACTCGTCGTGCATGGAAATAATGGATCCGCCACATCGATCTACAACAGCATCGACAACACGATGTCGGCAGGCCCGAATCTGCCAACGCCTGCCATGTCCGGCGCCTTTTGCTTTAAGATAACAGGCGGGCCCTATAACGGCTGGTACAAGATCATGCACAGCTCCGCGTATCTGGATACGACCCTGTTCGATCCGGAGACCCTGCAGTTCACGGATGAGGGCGAAACCCTCTGGTCGTTTGTCGGTCTCGGCGCCAGCACGTTCCCGGCGCGATAGTATGGAGCGCCGCGCGCGCCGGTTGGCGCCGCCGGCTACACGAGCCGCTTCATTCGAAGAATGTTCCTGCCTTCGTATTCGTCCGCGGGGACGAAGTAGTCCTTCATGCCGCGCGGCGCGAGGAGAAAAATGTCCTCGGTGCAGTAGAGGCAGCCGGGCTCGGCGAATTTCTGGCCGAGGTGGAACACCGAATTGATGGAATCCGCGACGATGGTTCCCGTGTCGCCTTTCCCCTTGTACTGGGTGTTTCCGATATGCAGCGCGATACGGAAGGAGAGCGCGATGTCCAGCTTGATGATCTCCGCGCTCATCAGAACGCGGTTGACCATGAGGCGGAGCGCCGCCTCGACCGCACCGTTCGCTGTGCCGTCAAAGGGAAAGATCACCAGCCCGCCGTAATCCATCCACATCCAGAGCCGCCCGTTGAAGGGCGCGACCTTCTCCTCAACGTACTGTCTGAAGGCCGCGGTCATCACGCTGAACTGTTCCGGCCCCGCTGACTTGAGGGCGCTCTTGTCGTCAAGCTCGATAAAGAGGAAGCAGAAGGTGTATTCATGGCCCTGGCGCACGCTTTTCCAGTCGCTTCCGGAGAGGATGTAGTCCTTCCTGATCGCCTTGCGCCTTTCGTCGGGCGTCTCGATGTTCTTGAATTTCATAATGCTGCTAAAGCGGCTTTTGGCCAGGCCTTTTTTCAGCTGGGCGGCGCCGATATAGTCGGCGGCGCCGTCGTGAAACAGCCCGGCGATGTCCTCGATGGCGCCCTTCGGGTCGATGACGCCGAATACGCTTCCTTCTGTTTTGGCGAGGAGCCTGAGCGCCTGAGCCAGTCCCGCTTTCGGGAATGACGAGGCGTCGGCGTACAGGAGCGAGCCCTTCGGAGCCCTCTTTGCCGTTTTTTTCATCTCCGAAGGCGGGCAGACCTCAAGCGTATGCTTGCCCGCCCTGGCGGGTGCCGTAAATGCTTTTTCAATGTTCCTGGTTTTTGAGAATATGTATATGTTCATCTATTGCTCCAGTCTGATGCCGTAGGCATGGTATTTTGCGCGGGTGTCGGTAGTAACGGGAGTGAATGACGCGAGGAGCGAGGCATCGAGCTTGGAACTGACCGTTGTGCTTATGGTCATCGTGTCCGGCTTGGTGTATTTCGATTCGATCATGACGGTTTCCTTGATGATGTCGTTTTTCAGCAGCTCGTCCGTGTCCTCGGTATAGGTGCAGAGGCCGGTGTTGGCGGCAACGCGCACCCTGATCGGCTCCCCGAGCCGGCAGTGAAGGGCGTTGTACACAAACAGCTCATTTAATATTTCCATGCCGCTCAGGGTTGCGAGCAGGCTCTTGTTCGAAAAATAAAATGCGATCAGGCCGCCGTCGCCCTCCCAGTTCCAGATGCGCCCGTTTCTCCTGGTGATCGCCGCATTCACTATCTTGCGGAAGTCGCCGTAGGTCGCCTGGATCAGCTTGTCCGGATATTTGCGCACGATCTGCGAGTTGCCCACGATATCAAGGCGGAGGAAGGAGACAATATAGTCCCGTCCCTCGATAAAGGCGCCCCAGTTCCTGGTCTGCCGCACGGCCGGGTCTTCCACGAAGAGATTGTTTTCGGGGTCGTAGATATAGCCGCACTCCTCGTTCAGCATCCTTATGATCTCTTTCAGATAGGAGATGGGATACACCCTTCCCTTGTATCCGGTCGTGTGGAACTGGATCAGCGTGGTGATGAAGAGAAAAAACAGCCCGGATTTCGCCATGTCGCTGACGATCTGCCGCGCGGCGTCGCGCTGGGGGACCACCATGCTCTCGCGGAATCCGGTCCTTTTGTACAGGTCGTATCCGTCGATGATGTCTTTCGCCATGTGGGTCATGACGTTCACATCCATCGATTCGGACAGTGCCTTGGTGGCGAGACTGATAATACTGCTTGGAATTTGCATGGCCGTTTTCCTATCGTGATATGAATTCCGTAAGGCATGGTAGCATGCCAGAGGATCATGGTCAAGAGTAATAATCTGTCCCGGCTCAGTCAGGCATCATATCCCAGAGTATGGAGGCGCCGTCAAAGACCGGGCCGTCAACGCAGGCCCGCCGGGGACCTGACGCTGTCTCGATGGTGCAGCCTGAACAGAGGCCGATGCCGCAGCCGAAATAATTCTCAACGGAAATTTCGATCGGCGTGCCCTGCGCCAGAGCGGACATCGCCCGCATCATGGGGGCCGGGCCGCACGTGTATATCATGTCGAAGCGCTCACCGGCGATGAGCGACGACGCGGCATCGGTAACCGCGCCCTTTGTCCCCGCGGAGCCGTCGTCGGTCGTGACGATGAAGCGGTTCGCGCATTCCCTGAAGAGTTTCTCCAGGTAGATGTATTCGCGCGAGCGCGCCCCGTACAGGTAGGTGACGTCGCAGCCCGACTCCGAAAGGGCTCTGGACAGGAAATGGAGCGGCGCGTTGCCCACGCCCCCTCCCACGAGGAGCACTCTGCCGCCTCGGATGACCGTGAACCCGTTGCCGAGCGGACCGAGGATGTCGATCGGCCCCGGCTCCCGCCGGGCAAGGAGCTCCGTCCCCCTGCCGGCGATTTTTATAACAGCGTGGATGACGCCGCGCTCGTGGCTGAAGATGGAGAAGGGGCGGCGCAGGAGTGGATCATGCTGCTCCGAAACGCGGATATTGATGAATTGCCCGGGTCGTGACGCCGCCGCTTCCGATTCGATTTTCAGCAGGAAGTGGCCCTCTGACACGCGAAGGGGTTTTTCTATCAGACGGGACATGATTATTCATCTCTCCGATGCGCGCCGCGGTCAAGAAAAAAATCCGCGGAAGCGCGCCTTCAATTTTGGCCCGGCATGAATTAATTCATTGACAATGGGGGCATGATTATTTCTTTTTATCATGCGGAACAGAACCAGCCCCCGTAGCTCAGTGGATAGAGCAGTGGCCTCCGGAGCCATGTGCGTACGTTCAATTCGTACCGGGGGTAATCAAAATAACTTGTTTCACCAGCCCGCTTTGTTTGAGAAGTAACCTTTTCTTCTCATAAATTTTCCCGTATATCCCGCATCGAACCTCCCCCATGAATGGGGGAGGCGGCCGACTTGCCCTGAGCTTGTCGAAGGGAGGCCGGAGGGGGCGGCCTTTTCTTATGGCGTTAGTATGATTTCCTCCAGGGCCGTGTACACCGGGCCTTCCCTTTCCAGGTCTGATTTGAACAGGACGATCCGGTCGAACCGTGAGTCCCCGAAGACGGTGTCGCGGTGCGCGGCGAAATAGTCGGACAGCTCGCGCGGCAGGACCGCGTTCCTCCTGACGCGGGCGAGCGTCAGGTGAGGCACGAATTTCCTTTCCTCGCGCCTGAACCCGTGTCGTACGGCAAGGTCCTCCGTCATCACACGGATGCGCTCAATTGCGTCGCGATCGCAGTCGAGTCCGCACCAGAAAACCTGGGGCCGCCGCATGCCCGGAAACGCGCCGAGCCCGCGCAGTGTGAAGGGCTGGGCCGGGATGCCGGGCCGCAGTTCCCGGTATTCCTGGCGCAGCGCATGGAAGGTGTCTTCGGCGGTCTCCCCCAGGAATTTCAACGTTATATGATAATTCACCGGCGAAACAGGTTTGACCGCGCGCGGGAACTTCGCCAGCAGCTCGTGCACCGGCCGGAGGAACGTCCCCGGTCCATCGGCTGTGAGCGCGATGAACAGCCGTGCTTTCCCATCATTTCCCATATCCGGTTTTCTCCCATGCGGCTGCGCGCCCTGGCTCACCGTGCCCGGCTCGGTACTCGCGCCGGGTAAACTCGATATCGAGGGTTCTTTCGGTACCCAGCGCGCCGATCGTCAGTCGGAGCGTGATTGCGCGCGCCTCAGCCGGAATTTTATCAAAGGCGATTACCTGCATGACCGCGTCCCGGGGCGGCACAAAATCGAGCTTCAGCTCGATGATGTCATGGTCGAGGTCGATGGAACCGGCCTCGCCGACCTCACGGATGATCCGCCTCGGCGAAAGCAGCCCGCGGACATCGATGCCGGCATAGGCCGGGGATCTCAGCATCCGGGCAAGACGCTCCGCGGTCAGGGTCCCACGGTCCGATCCCCCGCAGATAAGCCGCGCTCCCTTCAGCGTGAGCGGGGCGTTGATCGTACTTTTTACGACCACCAGGAAGGCGGTAACCGGAGGGACGCGGCGCCCGGCGCAGGGAGGCGGCTTCCACGCAAAGGATCCTGACGAGCGCAGGCGGGCCCACATGTCTCCGTCAACGGGGGCGGCCGTGATGTCGCAGTAGATGCTCCTGACCAGGGCGGCGCCATTTGGGGTCATAGCCGTTCCCGCGCTCTCTGACGGAATAATCTCACGGGTAATGCTGTGCCCCGGCATGCACGATCCGGAGAGGGAGAGCGGCATGATTAGCGCCGCGGCCAGTGCGGCGCGGACCAGTGTATTGCGTGTTCTCGGTCTTTCCATTGCGGGTGTGTTCCCGGCAGTCTACCTGAGGAAGCGGGGCCGTGTCAATTATTAATGCGACGATATGCGCGGCATGGCGGGCCGGAAAATATATTGACAGAATGTGATCAGGATGATGAAAATCATGCCAATGAGGAACATTGGTAAGTCATTCATCCTGCTTTTTCTCATCATTGCCTATGGTGTTATCGGTTATCGTATCATCGAGGGAATGGACTTTTTTGACGCCTTCTACATGACCGTCATTACCATTTCCACGGTCGGGTTTCAGGAGGTCAAGCCCCTGTCGGGACCGGGCAAGATCCTGACTATTACGATCATCAGCGGGGGGATCACCGTGGCCGCCTATACCATCGGCACCCTGGTCAGGAGCCTCGTTGAGGGCGAAATCAAGAAAATGTTCGGGAGAAGAAAAGTGGAAAAGAAAATTTCCGAAATGAGCGGCCATTATATCATCTGCGGCTACGGCAGGATCGGGAGGCTGGTCTGCGGCGAGCTCAGAGAGTACGGGATGGAATTTGTCGTCATAGAGAACGGGCAGCAGGCGATAGAGATGATGGAGACCGACCGGGTCCCGTACCTCCCCCAGGACGCGACGGCTGACGAAACCCTGATGAAGGCGGGCATCATGAAGGCGCGGGGCATCGTGACCGCGGTCGGTTCGGACGCGGACAATGTCTTCATCACCCTGACCGCCCGGGGCCTGCGATCCGATATTTTCATCCTGGCCAGGGCCTCGGACGAAAAGAACGAGATGAAGCTGAACCGGGCGGGCGCGACCAGGGTGGTTTCGCCGTATCTCATAGGCGGCAAGCGGATGGCGCAGGTGTTGATCCGTCCCACGGTCGTCGATTTTATCGATGTCGCGGTCTCGGACGGCCACCTGGGCCTCCAGATGGAGGAATGCCGCGTGAAGCAGGACTCGAACCTGGCAGGCAAGAACCTGGTGGAGAGCGGCCTGCGCAAGGATTACGGCGTCATCATTGTCCTGATCAAAAAGCACAATGGCGAGATGATCTTCAACCCGCTCCCCGGCGAAGTGATCGAGGGAGACGATATACTCGTGGTACTCGGGAAAAAAGAGGACATGAAGCGGATGGGGGACATGATCTAGGGACTATTTCCGCTTCTCACTCAACAGCTTCGCCATCTTTTTCAGCAGCACGTCGAGCTTGAAGGGCTTGGGGAGAAATAGGTCCACCGTGTTTTTATACGCCCGCACGTTGTCAAGCATCCATCCGGACAGGAGAATGGTGATGGTGCTCTCCTTTATCTCCTTGACCCGGGCCGAGAGCTCGATGCCTGTGATCCCCGGGATGCCGTAATCGGTGATGAGGACGTCGTACTGCTTTCTCTTGAATTCCTCGACCGCCGCCTTTCCGTTGCCGCACACGAAGACCCGGTTGCCCATCTTGTCGAACATCTCGGAGAGTATCTTCTGAAGGGGTATCTCGTCCTCGACGATGAGAATGTCGAGGTCGCGCAGGCGGTATTCGATATCATCGCTCTCGCGCTTCTCGCGGTCGATCAGGATGCGGGACGGGAATATCGCCTTGATCGCGTAGGACTCGGGCGATTCCTCCTCGATTATCTTCAGGTTGATGTTCTCCGCAACTTGGCGTATGTCGGTCCCGGAGAATATATTGACAAAGGCGGGAGGCGCGCCGGCGGCCGCGGGCGCCGGTTCCTTCTCCGCTTCAACGACGAGGTGGAGATCGTGGTTCTGCCGCAGGGTGATGCTGACGGTGCCCGACTTCTGGATCGCGTTCGAGACCTTCAGGATTATCGAGGTGATGATTTCCCGGAGCAGGCGCGTGTTCGTGTTGACATACATGCCGGAAAAATATTTCTTTTCAACCCTGATGTGCTTGGTGTTGTCTATATTGTAGACCTTGAACTGCATCTTCGAAAACTCGATGCTGTCTTCAATGATATCGACGAGCGGCTCGACCATGATTTCGCCGGGCTCCTGCGCGCCGCCGATGAAGTTCTGGATCCGCTTGACCTGGCCGGCGATCTCAAGTGCCGAATCTTCAATCATCTGGATGCCCTCGATCACGGATTCCTTCTCGGTGACCTGGAGCAGGAGCTGCGTCTTGCTCAGGATCACGTTCAGGGTGTTGTTCAGGGTATGGAGGAATCCCTTCGTGATGTCGGTAAAGAGGCGGATCCGGCTGGCGGCGTTGACCTTGTCCTTGAGCTCCTTGATCTTGGTGATGTCCTCCATGATGATTTCGACCGCGGTGATCTCCTTGTCTTCCACGATCGGGTAGATGGTCAGGTTCACGATCTTTTTGTCTTCGTCGCGCGCGGCGACCTTCGCCTCGCCGATCCTCCTGAAGGTGGTTTCACCGGAGAAGAGCCCCGCCGCCGCCCGTTTTATCCGCTCCGCGTCCGTGCCGAAGAGGGTGTCCAGGGTCACGGCTTTTTCATTCAGTATCTCGTCGGCGCTGTAGCCGATGAATCCCTCGAACGAGTGGCTGCACTTGATGATCTGCAGTTCGTCGCTCACGCGCACGATCGGCATCGGGGAAAATTCGAGGTGGAGGTTGTCGTACTGGAAGTTTTCCTCTGATATGATGGAGAGGGTCGACCGGTCGAAGGAGAGGAGGCGGTCGTCCACGATAATCATGAGCGCCAGGATCGAGTCGATTTCGGATCCGCTGAACATCGGGAAGAGATGGATCTCGACAGGGATGTGGTTCCCGCCCGGTGAGTTCACGATCGCGAAGCAGCGCTTTTCAGAGCCGTGCAGAGCCGCCATGTACGACTGCGCGATCCGCTTCCGGTATTCGGGGAAGAAGGGGTGCTCCCAGTCGAGCCTGATTTCGCTGTTGCCGGCGTTGAAGAACTCCTGGTAGGCCCTATTGCCGTACTTGATGAGCCCGTCTTTCCCGATGATCGAGACCGGATGCTTCAACGACTCGAATACCTGGAAGTCGGAGGTAATTGTACCGGCGGACTCTTCGATGCTGTTTTCTGATTCAACGCTCATACATGACACTCTTCACGCGCTCCGGCGCGTCGCGCAGCCGTTATTCAACGGTGCGGATGTTTATAAAATATTTTTCCTTTTTCTTTACTTCAAAATTCAGCTGCTTGACTTCCTGTACCGCGCCGTTATAGCCGATATACTGGACGGTCGCCGTGTACCTTCCCGGGCGCAGGCGCATTCTCGCCAGCTGGAGATTCGCGGGGAGGGTGTGCCAGCAGCGCAGGTCCGGCTTCATTGCCGCAAAAAGGCCGGCGCCGGTTCCCGCTCCCACCAGGACACCCATCAGCGACGCGAGACCTCTGTTGCCGTCTGACAGCTTCCGGGCCGCTTCGGCGGCGGCGACTCCCGCCGCTGCCGCGATCACCGCCTTCGTGATAATGGAGGCGGCCACCTTGCCCTGCAGCCTGGCGTAATCATCCTCGAGGTTCTTCATGGCTGTATACTCGATATTTTCGAGCATCTCCGTCGAGGTCTGCTGTCCCTTTACGGCGACTCGAAGGTGTTTCGTGCTGTTCGTGCGGACCTTGAATTTCGGTATCGGGTTTTCCGCGATCGACAGCGACGACATAACGGCGCCCGCCGTGACCCCGGCCGCCAGGTTCTGCGTGCCGAGGGCGGCCGTCAGTGCCAGGCTCATGCCCGGATCATTCACCAGCTTTCCGCGCGAGACCTTGACAGGACAGCGACCCGCCTGGAATATCACCACGAGCTCGCCGGTCGAGGAACTCAGCGGACTCCTCAATTGCGCCAGGTCCTTCCGCGCCATTGCGAGGCCCGGCTTCAGCCCGAGTATCTGCCGGTATTCGACCTCTGCGTATTCCAGGTCGTCTTCGTTTCCGGTCGATGCGGCGCGAAGCTCGTGCGCTATGGCAGCCAGGTATTTCGCCATTATATTCTGCTTGTACCGCGCCTCGCCGTTTTCAGTCTTTATCTTGAGGAGTTCGTTGTTGACGGCCTTGAACTCGACCGCCGCCTCGTCGTACTCCTTCAGCATCAGAAAGTTGATCCCCAGGTACATATGCACCAGCACCTTTTCAAAGTCCTCGCCGCGGTAGTTCGTCACGGTCTGGTCTGCAAGGAGCGCCGCCACTTCGCGGCTGATGCTGATCGGAACCACCTCGGCCATCTGGGCGGCCGCCAGCAGCACCCTGTTGCTGTCCTCGTATCTTCCCGCCATGTGGAGGAGGTAGCCCGCTTCCATCATGAAGAGGAGCCGATCCTTCCCTGCCTTGTTGATGTGCGGCAGAATCATGCGCGCCGCTTCGTATTCCTGGCCCTGGTAGAACTTCTGTTCCGGCGCGCTTATCACCTCCCGGTAATCCTTTGCACAGGCCGCGGCCAGCAGGGCGAGCGCGAGGAGCGCGGCGATCCGCATCATCTTATTCATCTGTACACGCCCCGGGACATCAGAATTTTATTTGATCTGTCGCCGTCGCCTTTAAAAACTCCTGCCGGTCCTGCCACCGGATGATTCCGGTTTTCAGCTCCTTTATCGCAAGGGTAACGGTCAGGTACTGGACCTTGTTTCTGCCGACATACCGGACGTTTTCGTTGATGTTTCCGTAGAGGAAGAAATTGGGAGACATCAGGTTGCCGGCCGGTATCGCGCTGTCGGGATCGATGAGTCCGGTCATGCCCCGCTCCATCTCTTCGATGCTTTCTTTCGTATATGACTCTTCGGTGAACTGTATCCGCTTCTGAATGAGACTGGTGACAATTTCGTTTACGAGCAATCTGGTGTCAATATGCTCGGCCGTGTCGTTCTTTATCCTCTGCACCCTGATCAGAGCCGGCCGGGCCCAGTCATCTTTTAGATATGAATGGAGTGAGGCGACCATTTTATTGACCGTGGTCTTGATTTCGCGGGGGCCCCATTCCATGGACCCCTTGTCTTTGCTCGCGTCACGGTACTGGGTGCCGCTGCACCCCGCCAGGAGAATGGATGCCGCCATAAGCAACAATAGACCTCTCTTCATAAATAAAAAGCTCCTCGCGGAATTTTTATTGCATACATATATTAATGTACACTATGAAAGGCATATGCCAACAATTAACTCTTTAAAACTGTCTGGAATATATATCCGGTTCCCCTTGCTGTTATTTTTCAAGAATGGCTGATTTTTATGATTAATTGATTTCAGCCCATTAATTGTCAATTAAGTTAAAAAATATTTTATATTAATTATGACCGGACAACCGTACGGAAAAATGGCTGTCTTTCTCTACGTTTTTTAGTGGAAAAACGCGTTATTTGCCGCTGGTTAAACGCACCCGGGGCGTGCGACGACATAAGCGGGTTATAAGGCGTGAAACTCTGCGGGCGGTTGAGTATGATATTTTTTATTACTTGACAATGAGATTTTTCCAATGACAATCCCATTTCTTGACACGGGCGATATATTTTGTGCGGACTAAGCTCGTTTTCCTGACGCAGTTTTCCACACGAATGGACAGGTGACAAATGAGGGACGATAAAGTAATCTACAATCTGTATCAGGTCTATAAATATCTGGTTTTCTTCCCGCTTCTGGGCATATCAACGATCGTCCTGTTCATGGTCATATTCATCTTCCTGTTCGCCGCCAGCGAGCGATTTGTCCAGTTCGCCGGCGTCCAGTGGGCCCGGTTCAACAGCTTCATAACCCCTATGTTCGTGAAGGTCACCGGCGCGGAGAGCATCGATCCAAACCGGTCGTATATCGTCGTAGCCAACCACCAGAGCCAGTATGACATCTTCCTCGTATACGGATGGCTCCCCATCGATTTCCGCTGGGTGATGAAGATGGAATTGCGCAAGGTCCCGATCCTCGGCTATTACTGCTTCAAGGCCGGGCATATTTTCGTGGACCGGTCGGACAGCAGGGCCGCAATAGAATCGATCAACCGGGCGAAGGGTAAAATCAAGAACGGCACCTCCGTGGTCTTTTTCCCGGAGGGGACCCGCAGCACGACCGGCGAGCTGCTGAAATTCAAGAAGGGGGCCTTCAAGTTTGCCGTTGACATGGGGCTTCCCATCCTGCCGGTAACCATCGCGGGTACCAGGGATATCCTGCCTGCGAACAGCATCAGCCTCTTCCCCGGGAGCGCGGAGATGATAATCCACCCGGCCATTGAATGCGTCGGCATGACCGATGACGCAATCGACGACCTGATTGAAAAGACCCGCCTCGTTATTTCGGCCGGACTCGAACGCCACGCTGAGCGGAAAGCCGATGCATGACCGTCTGCTGTCCACAATCGAATGCGCGCGGTCCCTGCTTTCTTCGCCCGGATGTGAATACGCCGAAATACGGCTCGCCGCTGGCGCGGGAACGACCATCTCTCTCTCCGGAGAGCAGGTCGAGGCCTTTTCAGCCGGCGACACCATCAGCGGATCGGTGCGCGTGCTCAATAACGGCGCGTGGGGCTTCGTCTCCTTCAATGACCTTGCGGACATTGAGCGCCACTTCCGGCGCGCCCTGGAGATCTCGTCGGCCCTGAACCCGAGGGAAAAGACGAGGGTCCGCCGCCAGGCTGCGGTGCGGCGGGCGTTCGTCACCGAGGCGCGCGTTCCCTTTGACGCGGTGTCCCTCGATGAGAAATTCGCCCTCATCAGCGGCTACAATCGCATCCTGAAGTCCTCGGCGCGGATACAGACGACCCGCGCGATGTACCGCGATGTGCGTACTGACTACGCCTACCTGAACTCCGAGGGCTCGGAAATCACGTACGACCGCGCCTACTGCGGCGTATCCCTGTCGTCCATCGCGAAGGACGGGGCCGTCATCCAGCCCTTCAGCGACTCCGTGTCCGGATACGGTGGGTTTGAGATTGTGAAGGGCCGTGAAGAAGCGGCCCGGGACGTGGCGAAGACCGCGGTTGACCTCCTCTCGGCTGAATCCGTGCCCGGAGGCACCTACCGGGTCGTCGCGGACCAGAAGCTCGCCGGCGTGCTTATCCACGAGGCATTCGGGCACCTGTCGGAGGCTGATTTTATCCACGAGAACGAGCGCCTTAAAGAGATCATGGTCCTTGGCGCGCGGTTCGGTCCCGATGACCTCTCTGTCGTGGACAGCGGCGGCATCGCCGGTCTCGCCGGCTTCATCCCGTTCGACGACGAGGGGACCCTCCCGGCCGAGACCCATCTCATTAAAAACGGGCTTCTGTCCGGCCGGCTCCACTCGCGCGAGACGGCGGAAAAGATGGGCGAGGAGACGACCGGCAACGGCAGGGCCATCAGCGTGATGCAGCAGCCTATCGTTCGCATGACCAACACCTACATAGAAAACGGTGCGCACGACCGCGACGAGCTGGTCGCCGCGGCCGGCGACGGCGTCCTGGCCAAGGGGTTCATCGGCGGCCAGACGAACCTGGAGATGTTCACCTTTACCTCGGGCTACGGACACGCGATAAAGAACGGCAGGATCGGCGCCATGTACCGGAATATCCAGCTCTCCGGCAACGTCTTCACCACGCTGCGGAACATTGCCATGATCGGCAACGACCGGATCATGTACGGCGGCCTCGGGGGGTGCGGCAAGGGCGGCCAGAGCCCCCTGCCGGTATCGTTCGGGGGCCCGCACCTTCTCATAAAGGACGTGCTCATAGGAGGCGAACAGTGATAGAGCGGATCACTGAGCGGCTGGCGCGCAGGGCGCGCTGGTTCGACGTGATAGAGACACGGGGGTCGAGCACCCCGGTCTCTTTCGCGAACAACAGGCTCCATTCGATTACTGACCGGCACAACAGCGGCTTCGGCGTGCGCGTGAACGTGAACGGAAAAACGGGCTTCTCCTACACAAACGACGAAAGCCGGCTTGAAGAGACCGCGGACCGCGCCCTCGCGCTCGCGGCCTGGGGCGACGAGGAGGACTTTGACCTGCCCGCGGCCGCGCCGAAGCCCTTCGAGCCCTACGACACGGCTATTGAATCATTCGACCCGGAGCGCGAGATCGCGGGGATCGAGGAGTCAATCGCCGCGCTCCGCGCCAGGTTCCCCGCCGCCATGGTCGACGCCGATGTCAGCGCGTCCTCGGGGAGCGCGCGCATCATCAACTCGCGCGGACTGGACGCATCCTACCGCAGCAGTTCCTACTCGGTCCGCCTGTCAGCGACCCTGATTCTCGACGACGGGACCAGGATCGAGACAGGCGAGAGCGCGTCAATCCTCGCGCCGGGGTCCCACGAGATTTTCAGGGAAAAGATCATACGCAAGCTCGAAGCGGCGTCGACGCCGGCCTCCCTGGGGAGCGGCAAGGTCCCGGTGCTCCTGTCACCGCGCGCTTTCGCGCGGTTCGCCGGAATCATGGCCGCCGGACTGAACGCGAAATCCGTGTGGAAGGGGATCTCGCCGTTCGCTGACAGGCTGGGAGAGGGGATGTTCGTCGAATCCCTGACCGTCCGCGACGACCCGACGCTTGCCGATTCGCCCTACAGCTATCCCTTTGACGACGAAGGTATCGCCGGGACGGGCAAGCTCCTGGTGGACCGGGGTACAATAGCGACCTTCATCAACGACCTGAAATACGCGGGAAAGCTGGGCGCGGCCCCCACCGGCAACGGAACCCGTGGCTATTCCTCGCTCCCGTATCCCTCCTTCAGCAACATTATAATCGATCCTGGCACCGAGACGCTTGAATCCATCATCGGGAGCATGAAGCGCGGGATACTGGTCGAGCAATTCATCGGCCTAGGACAATCGAACACCATTACCGGCGATTTTTCGGCAAACCTTGATCTCGCCTACCTGATAGAGAACGGGAAGATAGCCGGCAGGGTGAAGGATTGTATGATCGCCGACAATCTTTTCAAGCTCCTGAAGAGCGAGATCGTGATGAGCGCGGAGCGCGAGCGCACGGGCTCGGTGCTTGCCCCCTCAGCCCTGTTCCCGGCTCTGAATTTTACAGGGTAACGGAAGGCCGGTAAAATCCGCGACAGATGTTGTAAATAATAAATTTGTATCGACAAACCGGTCCCGCATGAGCTACCATAGACACTCGTGCGAAAAAGTAGTACATCATATGACAGAATTATGAGAAGAATATCTTCCCTATCGGCACCGGCACTGTTTGTTCTCCTGCTTCTGTTCCCGCCATTTGCGGAAACCGCGCAGGCGGCGCCTGCGAAAAAATTTGACCCGTTCAGGAAATACAACAGGCGGCCGAAGGTGGCCCTCGTTCTTTCCGGCGGGGGCGCCAAGGGGCTTGCGCATGTCGGGGTCCTCAAGGTCATCGAGGAAACCGGCCTGAAGATCGATTATATCACCGGGACGAGCATGGGAAGCATCGTGGGAGGGCTGTACGCGTCCGGATATAACGCCAGAATGCTCGAGGACCTGGTCGTGGCCATGGACTGGGACGAATACCTGGCGGACCGGGTCTCGCGCCGGAGCAGCTCAATCGAGGAAAAGGGGGAATACGACAAGTACATCGGTTCGTTCCAGATTAAAAAAAGCGGTATCCAGCTTCCCACCGGGTACAAGCGCGGGCAGAAGCTCACCTCGCTTCTGTCTCGTCTTACCCTGCACGTGCAGAATATTCATGATTTCAACAGGCTGCCGATCCCCTTCCGCTGCGTCGCCACCGATATCGTGACCGGCGAGGCCTATGTCATTACCGGGGGATACCTCCCCGACGCCATGCGTGCGAGTATGGCCATCCCGTCCATTTTCACGCCGATCGAGATAGACGGAAAGCTGCTGGTCGACGGCGGCATCGTCAGGAACCTGCCCGTTTCAGACGCCAGGAAGATGGGGGCCGATATCGTCATTGCCATCGACGTGGGCGCGCCGCTCTACAAGAAGAACGAACTCAAGTCCGTGATCAATATTATGGACCAGTCGGTCAGCTTCCTCGGCGCTAAATCAACGAGGGAACAGCAGCTCCTGGCGGATGTCCTGATAATCCCTGACATCACGGGCTTCAGCGGCAGCGATTTCAAGCGGGGGAGGGAGCTGATCGCCAACGGTGAGCAGGCCGCACGCCTCGCGCTCCCGGAACTGAGGGAGCTTGCCGAATTGCAGGGAAAGTTTCCCGGCGGCGAGAGGAGCCCGACCGTCACCTATGATCTCGAGCGCCTTAAAGAAGAAGAGGCGAAAAGACCGCCGAAGCTGGAGATCGCCTCTATCGACATCCGCGGGCTGAAGCGGGTATCCCGGAGCCTGGTGCTTGGCAAGCTCGGGTTCAGCCCCCCGGCGCGGGTGACCGCGGACGGTCTCATGGAGGGAATCGGCCGCGTTTACGCCAGCGGGTTTTTCGAGCGCGTTACCTATGAAATAAACACCGCGGAGAATGGCGATGTGACCCTTATCATCCGCGTCGAGGAGATGTCCGGAACCTTTCTGAAGATCGGCCTGAGCTACGATTCCGACATGAGCGCCGCGGTGCTGCTGAACCTGACGCTCAGGAACCTCGCCGGCAAGGGATCGAAGGTCTCGATTGACGGGCGGCTGAGCCAGTACCCTGGCGCCCTTCTGTCATATTATATCCAGACGGGCCTCCGAAAGCCGGGCGTGGGGCTCGGGGTGAAGGCCCACTACGACAATTACACGATTTACTCCTACAAGAATGGAGATGTCCAGTCGAGCTACAAGTACCACAACTACGGTCCGGACATCTTTGTGCAGATGACCCTCTTCCAGGACTTCGCGCTGGGGGTCGGCATCCAGAAGGACTTTACCAATATCGTGGCCCAGATCGCGCCCAACGATCCGAAGAAGCAGGACGTGGAGAGCCTGAACTATTACGCCTATCTCGGTTACGACAATCTCGACCGGACATTTTACCCGCGGTCGGGGTTTCAGTTCTACGGCGAGTTCAAGTACCTCACCGACGACCTTCGCATGATGAAGGGCGCCGCTGATTTTAAAAATTTTATAAAAACGACGGTGCGCATGAAGGGGTATGTCCCTTTCCACCGGCGCTTTTCGATGTACCTGGGGGTCACCGGCGGCTTTATCATGGCGAAGGAGCCGTACTACCTCCACTTTGACATACCGGGAGGATGGAATGTATACAGGAGAAAGATCCCCTTCATATATGAGAATTATGTGGGCGGCCTGAACGCCTATGCGACCGGCTGCTTCCCCTTCACCGGTCTCAATTTCATGCAGATGAACGGGAAACACGCGCTGGTGGGGGATATTGGCTTCCAGATTGAATTCTGGACCGATCTCTTCCTTATCCTGAGAGGTTCCGTCGGCAGGATCAAGGATAATTTTCAGGACCTCTTCAGGGAAAGCAACATTACATGGGAACAGTGGTACGGCTATCTCGTGCCGATCGTACATCACGCAAGGAACGACATCAAGTACGGCTACGGCCTCACCTTCGCGTATAACTCTATTATCGGCCCCATCGAGCTGACGCTGATGCGGGGAAGCGAGTCGAACAAGTTCCTGATCCACGCGAATATCGGGTTCCGCCTCTAGCGCATCAGCATGGCTCCGTCACAGAATACTCATGACCGAGAGTGCGGCCCCTCCGGCCAGGAGCACCGCCGCCGCGGCCGCCCAGGGCCGGGGCCACCCCTCGCCCCGTCTGACAGCCTCCAGCACGATTAACTGGGCAAGGGCGAAGGGGAGGGACAGGAGCAGGAGGAACAGCAGCGCAATGTCGATGTCCTCGCTCAGCCCGATGATATAGACCGGCGCGAGCGCCAGCGATGCAAGAAGGACCGCCGTGTGAAAAGTCCGGAGTCCTTTTGATGAGCCGCCCCCGACCGCGCTCCTGTCCTCCCGCTTCAGCGCGACATACCCCGCTGCGGCGTCGGCCATTCCGTCGATAAACACGATGCCGGCGCACAGCAGTCCCAGGAACTGGCCCGCGCGGATAAGCACCGTGTGAAAGAGGAACTGAATGGGTGGGAGCAGGCCGATGATCAGGCCAGCGACGGCCGCCGGAATCGCGCGCCAGCACGCCGCAAAGGCCGCGAGCGCGCGGCCCCTGTCCTTCCTGTAGAAAGAGAACCCCATCAGCGCGGCAAAGATCAGGATGGTTATGATGTAGAACACGGCCTCGTCGCCGCTCAGCAGCTCGTACCCGCGGTAGGTGGTTTTTTTATTCGTGGAGCAGTGCATCACGTCCACAAAGGGCAGCGCAAACGAGAAGATAAAGCCGCAGTATGCGACCCTGCGGACATGGGGCCTGATGCGCGTCAGCAGCCGCGCAACCCGCTCTTTCAGTGCCATATCGTACCTCCTTCTGTCAGAGAGAATAGAGCATGTCGACCGCCAGGTTGAACACCGGGTTTGACGCAAGCTCCCTCGAAGCGCCGCCGCTCTTCAGCCGATAATCGGCGCCGCTGATCAGCGGGAAGACGCGCCGCAGCCGCTCCCGTGGAAACGACTCCGCGTACCGGCGGAACTTTTCCCTGTTCCTGCTGTATACGCCGGATCGGGACATCGCGTCCTCTTCCGCCGCCCCGCCCTCTACCAGGGCGTAATACGTTTCAATCGTTTCCGCCTGGCGTAAAATCTGGTACACAACGCGCAGGTCGGGCGTTCCTTCCTCGTTGATCTTTTTGAACAGGGCGAGAGCCCGGGGTTCCCGCTTGAAGAGGGCGTCGACGAAGTCGTACACGGACGCCTCCTTGAGGTCGTCAACGAAATTCATTATCATGTCGGCCCGCACCGTTCCCGTCTCGCCCGAGAAGCGTATCATGTCGATCGCGTCGTCGATCTTCTTGATGTCGTTTCCGGTTCGCGCGACAAGGAGGTCCAGCGCCCGGTCGTCAATGGAAAGCCCCAGCTTGCGCATGCCCGCGGATATGTAATTGTAGATGTCGTTGTCAAAATAGCGCCAGAACTGGACCACCTTGAAGCGGCCGATCACCCGGGCCAGGATGGGCGGCGGCTTTATCTCCCTGGTGGTCAGTATGAGGATCGTCGAATCGGGCAGTTCCTGCACCAGGTGCTGGAACAACTCGCCCTGTTTCGCGGCAGTCAGGGCGTCGATATTGTACATCACGCAGACCCGCCGCGCTGAGAACATCGGGGGAGACAGGGCGAAATCGACGGCGTTCATGAATTCATCGCCGTTTTCAACATGGAAACGCGCCGTTCCGCCGGCCCGTTCGTTCGGATCGTTAAACGCCATCACGCATATGCGAGTGATGCATTTGTCCTTCTCGCCCTCTTCTTCGCCCAGGAAAAGGTAGCGCTCCTCCAGCCTGTCGCCGTCAAGCTCGCGCTTGAATTGCTTTGCATTCGGATATTTCTCGGGCATGTTTCCGATCCCCGCCGTGCCGCGCTTCAGCGCAACGGCTTCCTCCTTTCAATGTCGGTCATCCTTTCCGTATACCAGCCGGTCACTGTTTTCAGGGCTATCCGCTTCGCCAGGTCGCTCAGCACGTATTCCATGACGCGCGCCTCGCTCTCTATCGGGGCGATGAACTCCGAATATTCCCTGAACGACTGTATGTCGGCTTCATGGAACAGCATCCTGTCCCGCCGGATGTCTGTGCAGCGCGCGTCCGCGGTGATCCACATCCGCTTGACGACGGCCCGCCCGATTTCATCGTACTTCATTCGCTGGATCTGGTACCTGGTGATTCGCGTTTCGAGCCGCAGGTCCGCCCGGCTGCTGTCGGTTTCGACGCCGAGCCTGCCGTCCATGCTGATGGCTTCCCTGAGCCTGTCGAACAGTATCGGGGCAAGCATGTCGTTGCCCGAGGCGTTGACCGGCGGGACGATATGGAGCCGGTTCGCGCTTCGCGGCACTACCGGCTCCCCCTCGAACCGCTCGACGATCTTTCCCACAGTCGTGCCCTCGTCCCGGATGTCGGAAAGGCACCCGGATGCGGCGGCCAGCGTAGCGGCCATGGCGATTATTAAAATAAATTTTTTCATAAAAAATAGCTAAACTTTTATGGCCGGCCTGCCGATCACTATATTAATCATTTACACTCTTATGGTCTTCCCAATGATAGAAAAGGGCGGTCATTAGAAGACCTTTCGCAACAAATGGGATAGTTTACTATCCCATTTTTTATGCGGGGGCGTCATTCCAGCACCCGTATTGTCTCGGTGATTCCGTAAATCTTCTCAACGTACTCGCGCGCCGGCCGGTCCCAGTAGTACACTGAATTTTCCGCGTTCTTCCGCGCCTTCATTACCAGGTCTTCACCGTTGCCGGTAAAAAACTGCTTTGCCCGCTCCATGGCGTCGTAAAAGGCCCAGGAATTATAGTCGGAAAAGAGGAAGCCGTTCCCTTCTATCGAGTCGCCGCGCACTCGTATCGGAAACACGGTGTCGCGGAGCCCCCCGGTTGCGCGGGCCAACACCAGGTTGCCGGCCGCCAGGGCCTCCAGCTGAGAGATGCCGCCCGGCTCGTGCATCGACGGCATGAGGAAGAGGTCGGTCGACATGAGCGGCACGGTAATCTCCTGGAACCCGAACGACACGTTCGCCATTGCCGGATAGTACTGGCCCAGGAGCCACAGCCCGTGGGCGATATCCTCGCCCCGCCTGTCGCCGGACGATACCGCGCCGCCGATGATACCCTGGCATTTCAGGTTCTTGAATACTCCTTCTGACGCCTCGAGCAGGAGCTGGTAGCCCTTCTGTTCGGATACGCGGTGTATGAACGAAAATATCAGGAGGTCCGGATCGACCGCGAGGCCCCTGCTGCGCTGGAGCAGCAGCTTGTTCTGCATGCGGACGAGGAGCTCGCGCCGCGTCCGGTCTTCCACCGCATCCACCGCCTTCGGACCCGCAATGATCTCCGGGTACCGCTCCTCGAGCTTCGCGCGGAGCCCGTCGTCCGACCTGACGTGCTCGATCAGGTCGGGGTGCGTGCGGTCGGTAAAGCGCGAGGACCTGAATTTCTTTGCCAGGCCGCTCCTGAAATCGCTGCCGATCGCGTTGCTAATGCCGATGACCCCCTTCAGGATGCGCTCGAGCCCGTCGCAGGCGTATTCGATCTGCTTTGCGTAAGAGGGGCTTACGGTTATCGCCCGGTCGGCGAAGCGTATCCCGGCCGCCATGCAGTTCAGCCGCTCGGGATGGACCGGATCGCAGAAGTCGCCTGCCGTCCAGGAGGGAAGGTTGAACAGATTGAAGAGATCAAAGCCGTTCTCGACGCGGTGATAGGCGTCGAAATACTGCCATCCGCCGTTGTGTATGATATGAAGGAACGTGTTCCGCCTGAAATGGACGCTTTCACGGTAAACGTGGTCGCACCGCACGATCCCGTTGAAGATGCCTGCATACGCGTCGTTCGTAAAGGTGTAGCTGGGGTTCAGGTTGAACACCGCGATGACCTCGACGCAGGCCCGCGAGAACGCTACCCGACGCCGGATCTTTTCGGCCGCGGTGACGCCCCAGTAGAGGCCGTCGAAAAATTCATGATGGTCAAGCAGGTAGTAGCCGACCCCCTCGACGTTCGCATGGTGGACTCCCACCTCGTACTCGTCTCCCATGATCTTGAAGCGCACGGTGACGCCGGTGTAGGCGAGGCCGTACTTTTTCACGGCGTCCCGCATCTTTTTCATCGACTTGTCGTCGCCGTGCTTGTAGTAGCCCGAGATGACATAGACCTCCTCACCCAGCTTGACCAGCTCGCGCGGAAGCTCGTACACGACGTTGGCCAGTCCTCCGCTCTTGGAGAAGGGCTCGGCTTCGGCGGACATGAACACGAGCGACCCGCGCCGGTTGTGCTCTATCAGGGCGCTGCCGAGGGGGGAGAGGATCTCGTCCTTCCCGCGGGACATCCGTCCGAAGTAATCGAGCACCGTCTTCCCGTCGATTACCCCGTTCTTCGCCAGGTAAAACGCCGCGCGCTTGAGCCCCAGCTCGAGGTGCGGCCGGTTTTCCTTCCAGAACTTCGGCGCCAGGTGCTCCTTTATAAAGCCGGTGATCCTTTCGTAGGAGCCGCAGTGCTTCGACAGCTCCGTGTAGGAAAAATTGCTTCCGATGCTCTCCACGTTCGACATCTCGCAGAGCCGGAAGAAGGAATCGCGCAGGAAGTCGTCGTAATTCTCCTTCAGGTCAACCGACTCGAGCTTCAGGAGTTTCACCCGCTCGGTGAAGGAAACGACCGTGCTTATGCGCGATACCACGAGCTCCCGCCCGGTGTAGAAGTTGTAGTGCCCGGTCAGGTTGGAGTAGAGCGGGTCGCTCAGGCGATAGCACGCGCCGGGCGGGACCGGCAGGACCGGGCTGTCGAACTGGATCGAGACGTTCTGGTTCGCGTCCGCGAAGTTGAAGACGCCGATCCATATGGTCTCGCCGACGAATTTCGCGGCCGCCGCGACCATGGTGTTGTTTGCCCAGACGAGATACCCCTTCCCCTTCTCGTGGCGGTGGAAGCGGTACCAGTCCTGATAGAACGGCTGGAGGCTCCGGTGCGCCGCATACTCAAACTGGTTCCAGTTGACGAAGATGTTGTCCAGGTAGACCTTCCAGCCCTCTCCTTCGGCGCTCCCCTCGTAGTCCATGATCGCGTTGCTCATGAAACAGGTAAGCCCCACCGCGGCCCGGAGTCCCCGCAGGCCGAAGGTGTTCAGGGCGCGCCGTTCGTCATGGTTGCCCAGTATCCCCAGCATCTCCGTCCCTTCGGGAAGGGAGGAGGGGAAATAGCTGTCATAGATGTGGTAGATCTCGCGGACGTCGGTCTTTCCGTGGATGATGTTCTCGCATATCTTGAAGAGCGACGAGTTGTAGGGGATGAGCCCGGTGCGGGTGAGGAAGCGCTCGTGGCCCCAGTAGCACTCCGCGATATTCAGGAAGAAGTTTTTTCCCTTCTCCTTTAATTTTTTCTCCACGTTCAGCATCAGGTAGTAATGAAGCGGCACCGCGATCAGGTCGCGGCAGGCGGAGTCGTAATACCCGGTGGTGACGTAGTGGTCGTCCTCGCGGTCGTTCACGATGATGGTCCCCTCGACCATGTCCCCCGGCTCGCGCTTCCGCTCGAACACGAAGGGGAAATTGTTCTTCTTCATCATAATGGGGACGGCGTGCGCCGAGTCGAAACGGATCCCGTCAATGTCGAATTTCTCTATCAGCTCGTCGATCGAATCGGACAGCCACTCCCAGATTTCGAACTTGCGGTAGTTCAGGAGCTTGCCGTCGTTCCACGAGCCGTACCGGCCGTCGGTTGAAGCGCGGACCACGAGGTTCCCGGAGTCGTCATAGGTGCAGACCGAGAGGCTGTCCGGCAGGCGGTCGCTTGACCGGTTGATGTGCGGAACGATGTCCACGATTATCCTGATGCCGCGCGCGTGCGCGGCGTCGATGAGCTCTTTCAGGTCCCCATCCCCGCCCAGGGCCGGCTCGATCTCGACCAGGCTCATGGGGGAGAAGGGGGAGGGCGACGTGGCGTTGGGCGCCCAGTCGTTCCGGTTCCGGCCCCGCTTCTGCACGCCCAGCAGGTATATGGTGGTGACCGAGTAGTTCTTCTGTATCTCGTCCAGGTGGGCCGTGATATCGGAGAAGCGCCCCAGCCGGATCACCTCGCCATGCTCGTTGTAGACCAGGCCCGGGTGGCCGTTTCCGTTCCCCCACCAGGTGCGGGTGTGGCCGTGGATGTCGGGGAAGATCTCGAGCACGATTTCGCCCTTGATGTCCGGGACGATATTGATCCGGCCCGAGAGCCCCGGCAGGCCGACCCAGTCGGCCCGCTTCCGCTTTTTCGTTATCACGACAAAATCGTAGTGGCCGTACTCCTCGAAGCGGTGCTCGGCCCAGTAGCGCTCCTTCCCGTCATGCTCGAGGGGCACCTCGACGGCATCGATATCCTTTTCAAGAAACAGCCTGCCCTTTGCGGTGTTGCGGTAGATTCGCAGGTGGTAGTCGCCCGGCGCGCCGGGGATATCGAAGGTGAAGCGGTACACATCGCCGATATGGGCGTTGACGAAGCGGGTGGCCAGGGGCGCGTTGAATTCCTTTGGCGCGAAGGTCCTCTCCAGGATGATGTTGGCCATGTTCCGTATCTCGTGGATGTCATGGCCGGACGCGGCTACCAGGAGCCGCACGATTTCGCGGAGCGAGGCCTCGTCGTCGCCCGCCTTGTAGCGGCGCGCCAGCCGCTCTAGGGACTTCACCGCCTCCAGGTTCCGGTGGTAGTGGAAATTAAGCACGTCGCCGTGAAGGCGCGCGTCAAGCTCGCGGAGGTACTTGGCGCGGCTTGCTTCGCTGAATTTCCTGATCCGCTTTTTGACCGCCTCCGGCGGCGCTTCCTCGATCTCGACGAGCTGCGCGTTCCTGATCACTTCGTCGACCAGGAAGTTCAGCGCGCGGGAGACCACGGGCGGATACACGACCGCGTGGGTGTAGCCGGTCTGGATCGCCCGTTCCTCTATCATCAGAAGCATTCCGAACGCGGCAAAGAGCTCAGAGCCGGCCTGCTTCTGCTCGGCCGCGAGCGCGTCGAAGGTCTTGAGACCTAAGTATATCGAGGGAATCTCCGTCCAGGGAGGTCCCTGGCCCACGTGGGAGATGACCGTGGTCTCATTCGATATGTGAAACAGCGTGGGCACGCCGGGAAGCTCTTTCACGAGAACGAAGCGCCGCCCGATGATGCTGTTAAAATCGCCGGCGGCGACGGCCCGGTGGATGAAGACGATCGACGCGATGATGCGGGAGGAAAGGCGGATGTCACTCGTCAGACGCCCCTTGATGGTCTGGTCGCCCTTTGACACGGCGTCAAAGGCGCCGTTGCGCATGTCGATAAACCGCTCGCGGTAGAGCTCGGGAGGCTCGCCCGCTCGTATGCTCCTGACTATGTCGCCGTCAAGATAAAACTCGAAACAGCGGTTTTCGAGAAAGGCGCGAGCGATTTCTTCTTTGACTATCCTGTCAGACAGGAGATGCTCGTCCGTGACGCGGAAACGGCACAGGCTGCTTGATATAACCGGTTCCAAGTATTCGATACCTCGCCTGATTTCACTATATTTCGTTCCAATTGAACGTCAATCGAAAAATATCGGCCACTTTACACCCTGCAACTGTATTTTTTATATTTGACGTATGCGGTAATTCATGTTAAAAAATGCGCGCGGTTTTTATCGCGATTCGCATGCGATAAAATTACACCGGCATCAGAAGCAACGATACCTATTAATCCAGGGGGGAAGGATATGAAGGCTCGTATTTTAATATTGGCGCTGCTTGCGGCAATTGCGGTGATCCCGGCGTGTAAAAAAAGGCCGGGAGAGTCTCCTGACGTCACAGTCCAGTTTACGGTCGGCGACGTCAGTATCGTCTCGGCACAGGGGAAAAAGCCGGCCGCGGTCGGTGACCCGGTGTTGTATGATGAGAGCATAGTAACCGGCAACTCGTCGTTTGCTGAACTCAATTTCGGCACCAGGGGGGTAATCAGGGTTGCGGAGAATTCCGCGGTCACCATGGCCGCGCTGCAAGGCTCTTCCGGACCGGAACAGGTGCGGCTTGACATGAAGAAGGGGAAAATATATGTCATAATGTCAAAACTGGCCAGGAAAGAGGGCTTCAGCATCATGACGCCGACAACCCTTGCGGCCATCAGGGGGACTTCGTTCATGGTCGTGTCGGATCCGGCGAGCTCGAAAATCTATGTTCTCAGGGGGAAGATCCTTGTCCGGCTGGCGAAAGACGGAAAGCTGGCTGAGAATATTGAAAAGTTGCTGGAAGCGAACAGGAAGGTCGTCGTTAGCGAAGACCTCGTTGGCGAAATCATCGCCGGTAAGAAGGAAATCGAGGCGGCTCCGTTAACACCTAAGGAGACTGCCGAGATCAGGGAAGAGATGAAGGACATACGGACCGGCGAACGGCTTGATCAGGAAGCGCAAAAGGAATTGAACGAGATAATCAGCGCCGAGGTAAAACAGGAGAAAATACAGACCGGGAAGCAGGAGAAACAAAAAAAGGAATTCCAGCCAATTCCGAATTTTTGATGACGCCGCAGCCGCGCGCCATCTCGCGTAATGGAGGATTACATGAAACGAATTTTGACGATATCAATAGTGTGTATTGCCATGCTGTTTGCGCTCTTTCTGTCTCAAAATGCCGCAGCTCAGAAGAAGCAGCCGGCGAAGCAGCAGAAGCTGTACCGGGTAAAGAAGTCCGCGGCCGCACAGGATGAACGGCAGTGGCACCTGAGCGTCGGCTTCAAGCTCGGCTGTCTCTGGTGGCAGCCGGTATGGCAGAAGTATGTTGCCAATGAGGTGGGCAACGGCCTGGACAATTTCAAGTACCGCATGGGACCGGGCGCGATATTCGGTCCCGCCCTCAGCGTTGCCTTCAACAAAACGTGGAGCCTGGCCTGGAACTTTCAGTACGGGCGCTACGACGCGAAGGCGAGCGCACTCATCTATCTGGGGGGCCTCCTCATACCGGGCAATATTAATTTCAAAGCGGATAAGATGGACAGTGACCTGCTGGCCATGGTGTCCCTGTCAAAATATGTCAGGCTGTTTTTCGGGCCCCGGTACCAGGGATACCGCTATAACGAGAAGTTCCTGCTGGTCAAGTCTTCGCCCGTGAAATACCATTCGATCGCCCTCGGCGTGGGCGCCGCTTTCACGGTTCCGCTCGGCGCGAGCTTTTACTTTGTGCCGAACCTCTCCCTGGTGGGGCTTGTCGGCTGGGAGGAGAAGAACCTTCTGAAAGTGTCATATACGCTCAAGAGCGATCCCCGGATCGCCGGCGCGCTGGGGTTTAACGGCAATCTGGACTTTGGCTATTTCATCGCTCCCGCGGGCGTTACGATCACGCTCGGGTTCCGCGTGCAGTATCTTCATTATCTGAAAAAAACGCGTGATTCATACGGCAGCAACGCGGATCTCTTTTTCGGGCCGAACATGTCCGTTGTCTATACCTATTGATGCGTTATCATTGCGCCGGAGTGGCCGATGCCGGGAAGCGGGCCGGCGGTTCGGGTCCATGCCGTCAGCCTATTTCACGGTTCTTATCGCCAGCCCCATGACGATGGTGCCGGCCGCTCCCAGCGCAAATAGAAACGGGTTGCACCCGACCGCCAGGGACGACAGCGCGATCATGCCCCACATCAGCGCGATCGAGGAGAGCTTCGCCCGGAGGGTCATGCCGCCCCGCTCCCTGAAATCCCGCACATACCTGCCGACCAGCCTGTTCGACACGAGCCACCGGTACAGTCTGTCAGAGCTGCGTATGAACAACGCGGCCGAAAGCAGGACAAAGGGCGTGGTGGGAAGGACCGGAATAAAGATTCCGACAATGCCAGCGCTCAGCGAAACGAGCCCGATGACTATCAGGATATATTTCAGCATTTCATATAACAGCTCACTATCACCCGGTCAATGTCCGCACGAGAGAAGAGCGCTCTCAGCAGGATCCGGGGGATATATTCAGCATCTTCCATGAATATGAATTATAGCCGGGAAACATTGATTTCAACCGGTCACTGATCTGCGTATCGGCGCCGTCCGGCAGGGGAGGCGAACATCCGATGACTATTTCAAGGCGCGACATCGCTGGATGAGCTTTTATCAGGCGAATGACTCGCTTCATGGTTTTGGGCGATTCCATGGCCCCGGGGCATGTCCGGGCCGGCATGTCCACCTTCACCTTCAGCTTTCCGGCCGTATCGCGAACCAGGAAAATCCTTCGTGCGAGAAAGATTATCAGTTCCGCTTCAGGATCATGAGCCACTGCATGTTCAGGCTCATAGGATTCCATCACGGGGCTTCTGGCAAGCCCCCGTGAAAGGAAATCAATATGACACTTCAGGGCCGTCGGGTCAAATCCGGTCACTGAAAGAGCAGATCCCGCTTTTATTGTCGCCGGGCCCCGCAGAATCCTGACGACCCTGAACCCGGTCTCGGTATAGGTGTAGGGCGCGATGTCGCACGGCGGCTGAAAAGAACGCTCCCGAAAACCATCGACGGTTGCCCGTACCAGCGCTATGATCGGTGACAGTGCGATCAGCCGTTCAAGGCCGATGCTCTCATAATGAACCTGCGACATTCGCGTCTCCTCCGTCAAGGCCGGCCCGATAATTCAGACTCGAGGTTCCATAGTATGCACAGGGAATTGATATGTCATCCCGTTTTTGACCGGACCCGTTCATTTGCGGATTCTGTTTCTTCTTGAAAATTGGGCGTGGAGGGGCGGCGCGGCGGGTTTATCCTCCGCTGGAAGCGGCAAAAAATGAAACGCTGTCGCCGTCACGCAGCCGGGCTGCCCTCCGTGACCGCGGGGGAAGGGGGTTACCGTTTACGAGCACGGATATCTCCGGCGGCATGGACCTGAGCCGGCGGTAGAGCGCGTCTGGCACCATTCCTCCGGCGCGCGCCCGTTTTAGCAGGACGGAGAGAGGTGAATCGTCGGGCACTGACACGCGCCCGATGATATTCACGTATTCTCCGGCCATGAAACCGATTATTTTCAGCTCGATTGAGATATCAGGATTTTTTCTTCCGAAGATCACGCGTGAACAGCTCCTCCGCGATGTTATCGAGCCCCAGGCGTGTGAGCGTGTCGGCCGTCGGGGCCCCGGTCTCCCGGTCCCAGCCCATCTTGTCGAGGAAGCCGTCGGCAAGCTCCTGGATGTTGAGAGTGACTCCCTTCATGGGGCCGGCATCGAGGGGCGGCTTTCCCGTCGCGCGCCCGGGGAGCGCGAAATCGCGCCGCGGTACCAGGCCGTGTTTCAGGTTGAACGCCTGCCTGATGTTCTGTATCCGCTCGCCGATTTCCAGGTACTCCTCGGGCCCGAGGCCCCACCCGGTTGCCGCGTTGACATACGCGGGCAGCCTGAGGCGCCCGCCCATCTGCACGCCGAACAGGCAGACCCCCGCGGCGTTGACGAACTGCATGTAGTTGCTGCCCGCGGCCATGAGCCTGTTCCGGTCCGCGTGGATTTTATATTTCTCCCCGATCCTGAAAAAAGACGCGGTCCGCGGGAGTTTTTTGAAGATGCGGTGCAGGGCGAACATCTCCAGCCACTGGTACCCGTGGTTGGTATGGCGTCCCGGCGTTGGCTCGAGCGAGTACGACACCGCAAACCCGGGGTCGTAGCGCGAATCGTGCATGGGGAGGTCCTGCCCGCCCGCGTGGATGGCGAATTCCTCGCTTCCTTTCCCGATCCGCTCCGCCGCCTTTTTTACGCCGTCCGCGAGAAGGTCGCCGATGCCCTGGCGCTTTGCCATCAGCTCGAGCAGCGGCAGCACGGCTTCGCTGTTCCCCCACGAGAGGTCCAGGCCGCCCGTCTCCTTTTTCGTCAGGATGCCACGCTCGTAGCATTCCATTGCGAACGCAACGGTGTTGCCCGCCCCGATGGTATCGAACCCTGCGCGATTGCAAAAATCGTTGATCCTGAAAATCGCGTTCAGGTCATTGACCAGTTGGAGGGCGCCGAAGGCGCAGCAGGTCTCGTATTCCGGCTTGTGGGTCTCGGCGAGTCCGGCCTCTTTTACGTTCAGTATGCCGCCGCACCCCAGGGGACAGTTGTAGCAATGATATTTTTTCACCTCGTGGTCCACGATGCGCTGGGGATTCAGACGGTCGGCGTGCGTGGCGATAGGAAAGTCCCTGAACCCCGAGCCCTTCCAGTTTTTCACCGGAGAATCGCCCCCCTCTGAGGAGATCACGTTTGTGGAAATGGTGCCATAGCGGCTCTGCGCGATTTTGACTAGCTCTCCGTTCTGGGCCATGCCGACCGGCGAGATGCGGAGGACCCGCGCCATGAAGCTGAGGACCTTTCCCGACATGATTTTCCTGAGACCGGCGCCGGAATTCAGCCACGTCATGAACTTTTTATTCAGCTCCTTGATCGCGGCGGAATCGTTCACATCGATCTTTGCTTTCCCGCTCAGCGCGATGGCCTTCAGCCGCTTGGAGCCCATGACCGCGCCGAGGCCGGAGCGGCCCGCATAGCGCCCGCGGTCGTTCGATATGCCGGCTATGAGGGACAGGTTCTCGCCCGCGGGGCCGATGGTTGCGATCCTGACGCCGGGGTCCTTCAGCTCTGCGGCGAGCCGCTCTTCGGCTTCAACCGCGTCAAGCCCCCACAGGTGCGAGGCGTCGCGCAGTTCGGCCGTTCCGCCCGCAATGCTCAGGTAGACCGGCTTTTTCGATATCCCGGTGAAGAGAATCCCGTCATACCCGCACCGCTTGATCGCCGGTGAAAGGGTCCCGCCGCAGTTGGCGTCGCCCCAGCCGCCGGTGAGAGGCGACTTCGCCGCCGCCATCCAGCGCCCTGAGAACCAGGCGCCCGAGCCGGTGAGCAGTCCCGACATGAAGGCGAGAACATTGTCCGGACCGAGCGGGTCCGCGCCGGCCGGAATGCGCCGGTAGAGGAGCCACGCGGCAAGGCCGATTCCGGACATTACCGAGCGGTATACTTCATCGGGAATTGTTTCCTCCCTGATTGCACTCGTGTCGAGATCGACGACAAGAATTTTACCCATAATGCCCTTATTCATGGAAGTCTCCTGCTTGCCGGACGGCAATGGGTTGTGTATTGGACGATACGTATGATATATACAGATTGTGCTCCATTCCGGGGTGAAAGAGAATTATTTTCGCGCGTTGCAATTCAGCCCTTCAGACGCTTCAGGATCATTATGATATCGTCATCATTCATTATTCTGGGTATGGGGTAGGGAACGCACTCCAGGTGCACGGACCGCGCGATTCCGGGAAAGTCGGCCTCTTTGATCTCCGGGATTGTTTCACCTATGCCGTACCTGCGGTTGAGCCCCCGTATTGCTTCTATGAAGGCCGCCGCTTTCTGTGAGTTGTCCATGCCCGGCTTCGAGACGGCGATGACATCCGCAAGCCTCGCCAGGCGCCTGTGAACCGTCGCGCCGTAGTATTCAAAGACCAGGGGCATGACGGCGCCGATTACCCGGCCGTGGGGAAGATCGTACATGCCGCCGATCTTATGGGCAAAGGGATGGACATAGCCGGTCAGGGCGCGGTTGAGCACGATACCCGCGTAATAGGAGGCGAGAAGCATCCGGCTGCGGGCATCGATGTCGCGGCCGTTTCTGTACACCCTGTCAATATTCTCGAAGATGATCTTCACCGCCTCTTCCGAGTAGGCATCGGAAAAGCGGCAATGGGCGCCGCCCAGGTAGCCCTCTATGGAATGGGCAAGCGCGTCCAGCGCCGTGATGGCGGTGACGAAGGGCGGCAGACCGATCGTGAGCTCCGGGTCAAGCACGATGAAATGCGGGTGGATGAGGAAGTCGTTGACCGTATACTTGAAATGCTTCCGGGGATCGGTAACAACGGCCGCGCTGGTGGTCTCGGCGCCGGTGCCCGCGGTTGTGGGAACGGCGAATATGCGCGGCACCTTTTTGTGGAAGCTGAGCAGTATCTTGAAGTAGCCGCCCATCCTGTCAGCCGTGAGACCCGGCTTCGCGGCCCTGGCGGCGACGACCTTCGCGCAATCCATCGGGGACCCACCGCCGAATCCGACCACGGCGTCGCAGCCGTTTTTTACATAGAGCGCATAGGCCTCCTCAATGTTGTCCACTGTCGGGTTCGGCTGCACGCCGTAGTATACCGCGTGGGACATCCCGATGGCATCGAACTCCGCAAAAAGGCCGTTAAGAAGCTTGAGCTTCATCAGGATTGAATCGGTAATGATGAGAGGCTTCCGAATACCCTGCTCCCTGATCAGGCCGGGAAGCTTTTTAACGCTGCCCGGGCCCTGCACGAGCACGCTCTTCTGCGAGGGGACGAGATACATACTACAGGCAAGGAGTGATTTGAATGCTCGCAGCAGCGGTTTTCTGAATGGCATCATATTAAATTCTCCTTATACCTGTATGGTGCATCCTCTCAGGCGTTGTGGAATACAATCGACAATATCCAATCAAGCATCAAGCAGGGTGCAAACAAATTCAACACAAAAAATGGGGGCATGACCAAATTTTCCCGTCTCACCTGCCCTGGGTGATTGGTATAGTGGGTGATTCTGGAGAGAAGAATGCATCACTCATCATTTTCCATTCGATTTTTTTTTGCCGAGACAGGATGCGGGATTTGTGCCATGGTATTCTGCATCGTTTGTTTCGGTTAACCGAAATTTCCATTATTCTCAATCAATTTCAAGGAGGAGTTTATGAAACTGGTCTATTTTCGTTCTCTCGCCCTCTTAATCATTCCGTCCCTGGTCATCGGCATGATCATGCTCCGACCGCACTATGGGGACCTGCAGCTGATGATCGGGTTTTTTGTGCTTCTGATCGCAACCTGCTTTTCCTACTGGCTGGGCATGCGTCACGTGATTAAGGACATCACGGAAAAGAAATAATCTCATACCTGTTGTCTCCGCTCCACAATGCCCGGGAACGATGCAGGGACTCTGTGCTTTTATATGCCGCCCCATGGTTCAGGGGCCAGCGGTTTGTTGTCTGTTCAATAGATTAACTGACCATACATTGTCCTTGACTTCCGGCATTAAAAAATGGTGATACAATAGTGTATTGCACGCGGTCTGCTGTTTTTCGGCAAACTGCTCATCACAATGAAGAGAGGTTCAGACAGATGAAAAGATTGTATGCGGTAGTGCTGGCGATGGCGGTGGGGTTTGCCGTTGCCGATGCAAAGACGGTCAAGGATGTCACTATCCCGGATTCCTATAACGCGGCAGGTAAGACCCTGGTGCTCAACGGCACCGGGATCAGGACGAAATTCGGATTCGATATCTACATCGGCGCTCTTTACCTGAAGGCGAAGGGATCAGACGGTGCGGCCATTGCCGCGGCTGATGAGCCGATGTGCGTGCGGCTGCATATCGTTTCAAGGCTGATCACGCCGAAGCGTATGGAGGACAACACGCGCGAGGGGTTCAGGAAATCCACCGGCGGGAAAGACGCCCCGTTCAGGGAAGGAATAGACAAATTCATAAATACCTTCAAGGACGGCATTGCCGTTGGTGACAGGTTCGATATCGCGTACCTGCCGGGCAGGGGGGTCCGGGTGTATAAAAACGGCGCCCTGAAATCATCGGTTGAGGGCCTGGCCTTCAAGAAGGCCCTGTTTGGCATATGGATCGGGCCAAACAGCATTCAGGAAGCGCTCAGGGATGGAATGCTCGGCAGATAGGCGGGCGCTGCGCCACCTCCTCCCCGAATAATTACTTCGTTTCCTTCCATATCCGGAGGGTGTGCCGGTAGAAGTCGAAGGGCGGCGCGGCAGGCTCGAGGTTCTTGACGAGCACCTTGCGGGCCCACCGGCGCTCCGTGAACTCGCAGATGTCCTTGATGTTCCGGCCGGAGAGCCCTTCGCTCCGGTCGCCCAGGTGGGAGCATTCGGCCTCTCCCAGGTTCTTTGCGTAATTCCCGAAGATGGCCGCGCGCTCGGCCGCGTTCGGCAGCGGGAAGTAGACGGTCTGGTCGAAGCGGCTAATCAGGGCGTGGTCCAGGTCGTTCTTGCGGTTGGTGGCGCCGATCGTTATGGTCGAGGCGGCCGCGTCGATGCCGTCGAGCCGCCGCAGGAGCACCGAGAGGATCTGGCGCGTGGCCTCGAACATGTTCTGGTCGCGCGAACCGGCAAGCGAATCGATCTCGTCCAGGAAGATGATGGCGCCCCCGAGGTCCTCGCAGGCGTCGAAGATCTGTGACAGGTTCTGCGACGACTGGCCGTACCACTTCGACATGATCGATTCCACCGGCACGTAGACCAGGGGCAGGTCGGATTCGCCGGCGATGATGCGCGCCGCGGTGGTCTTTCCCACCCCGGGCGGGCCGTCGAAGAGGATGGCGCGCGGCCGGTTCGTCTCGAACACCTTCCTCGTCATCCGCGCTATTGAATCGTACATGTCCGGGTTCTGCAGGGGGAGGATCACCGACTCCCGTATGTTCCGCTTCACCTCTTCGTACCCGGCGATATAGTCCCAGGTGAGGTCCCGGTCCGGCTCCACCATGGAGGCGCCGAGCGCGCGCAGGCGGAAGGCCGGGTCCTGGCGCGTGGCCGAGACCGCGCGGCGGAACAGCTCCACCGCCATGTTGATCTCCTCCTGTGACAGGTTTCCCTTCTTGGAGATTTCCACCCGGGAGGTGGTTGAGAGCACGAAGAATTCGACCTTGCAGTTGTCGAGGATGTTTTCGGTCTTGAATACGTTCCTGTTCAGCGCCTGGAAGGCGTAATAGCCGCTGTCGAAGGAATGGACGCGCAGATGGGTGATATACTTCTTGATGATCAGGACAAAGTCAATCAGCATGCCGGGCGTTATCGGCGGCGTTGCGAAGTGGATTCGGGTGGCCCCCTTTTCAAATGACACCTGGGGCGGCGTCATGTCCTCGGCCCCTTTTTTCTCGAGGAACCCGAGTACCTCCTTCTCGAACTGCTCCTTCATCCGGTCGTACGGGATCAGGTGCGCCTCCTCGGCGGGACGCGGCTTCCTGTCGTCGTTTTCCATCGAAATACGTGTCATCGCCATCTCCGTCCATCGCCCTTCTGTCCCCCGCAGGGGGCACGCGAAATCATGCTATATCTATATATAAATTTCAAAAGTAATCCAAGCCCCTTTCATAAAGCTCAATATATCTTTTCATCTCCACTTCATTCGTGCCCCCTGCGGGGACAGGGAGGCGTTCCGAAGGGGGCGAACCACCTACATCGCAGGCGGATACGGCGGATAGAGCGGCGGTTGCGGCGGCGCGGGCTGCCGCTTCCGCCCGGCCAGTTTCTTCACGGACCATACGATCAGCCTGCTCAGGCAGAAATAAAGGATCATGCCGATGACGATGCCGATCGCCGCGTAGGCCGCGCCCTCGAGGCTGAACGGCAGGCCTGGCGTGAAATTCGCGAGCGTCGCCCGGGCGATATCGAGGTCGATATTCTGGATGAACACGAAGAACTTTTTGTACGCCGGCGCCGCCTCGAGCTCCCTGAGCGCCGCGGTCAGGCTGTCGTACCGCTGAAGGTCGAGCGCGATCTTCTGGCCGGTTTTGAACACCGCGGGGTCGTTCGAGCCCAGGAGGTGCTGGCTGTACTGGTAGAGCGACTTGCCCAGCTCTTTCGCGATCTCCCGGTACTTGTCGATGTTCCGCGCCGCCTCGTCCACGTGGCCGCCCAGCCGCTGGATGTAGAGGATCAGGTACTGGGGAAACTGGGCGAACGCGATCGCGCCCAGAACCGCGCAGATCCGGTCAAGCAGCGCGTCTATGAACCTGGCCGGCGCCATCAGTATTCTGTTCATGTCGATCATCACCTTCCTCCGCGGTCAGGGCACGGGCCCTGCCGTCACATTGTTTCAGAATCCATAACGCAGGTTGACCCGATGCCTCCGCGGATGTTGTACACAGTCTTCACCATAAGGCGCTTCGGCATGAGAAGGGCGTGGAGGTCGCGGTAGATCCTGTCCGTCGCCGCCTCCTGGTAGATGCCCGCGTTCCTGAACGAGACGAAATAGTACTTGAGCGATTTCAGCTCGACCAGGCGCCGGTCCGGCACATATACGATTATGACCGTGCCGATGTCAGGCAGTCCCGAAAAGGGGCAGACCGCGGAAAATTCATCGGTCTCGTAGGTGATCTCCTGCGGGTTGCCGGCGTAATCGATGGTTTCGAGAAAATCGGCCCGTATGGCGCTCTCGTCCTGAAATTCGAAGGTTTTGCCTTCCGCTTCCGGCATGGTCCCGCTCCTGTCGTTGATAGTAAAGGACTACAGGGCAGGGAGAATAAAATCAAGAAGAAAACGCGGTTAGATTTATTTTAAGGTCCCGGGACCTCGGGGGAATCGTTGAATAAAAAAAATCTTTTGCTTTTCAAATCCGCATATCTATAGTATATTCGATGGATGCCTTTTTTTACGCGCCGGCAACGGCCCGTCTCGGAAAAGGCAGACTACTATACAACGTATCGAATGTTGAACCGGAGGAAAAGGATATGAATACTGCGTATTGCGTCCATTGCGGAAAACAGGTGTCTGAGTTCGCCACGCTCTGCCCGTTCTGCAATAAGCCGGTGGCGAATCCCCATGCGCCCACTCAGGTATCGGCCGAGCCCAAGACGTGGAAGAGAACATCACACGCGAAGAAGGCGCCGGTCGGAATAATCATCGCCTGCCTGGCGATCGTGGTGATAGCCGCGGCCGCGTATTACATCCTCAAGATGGGCGGCTAGATCGGCTCAGGCCGCCATGCGCGGCAGCGCCTTCCGGGCGCGCGGCCCGGAAGGCGTCAGGCATCCTGATGCTTGCCCGGCGCGAGCTTCACGCCCCTCCGCTCCCAGTAGAGGTTTGATTGGCCAATGCGGGATCCGGATGCCGTGCCCGGGCGCCAGTAAAGTAATTGACATTTTATCAGTATCCCATCAATTAATTATATCTGCAAAAACTGGAACAGGGTACACTCATGTACAGCAACGGACATCCTGGCAGGCCGGTTCCGCGCCTTTTCAAGTCACCCGGCTCACTCAAAAGTAAAAGCCTGGTTTTGGCGCTCTGCCTGTCGGTCATGACCGCATCCTCGTGCTACGATGATACGGCCGGGACGCAGCCGCTGGCAGCCCTCTCTTTTATCGGTTCGGCCGTTGATTCTGAGGCCCTGGAGTATGGCGCATATCTGGAAGAGGGCGAAATCGGCGAGAGCGTGGAATCCGCGCCTGGCGGGGAAGAAATCCCGGTCGCGCCCGACGAGACCCCCATACCCGAGGCGGCCCCGGCGCCGGACCAGGGCGGCGTCATTACCGTCGATTTCAACGTGCCCTCAATGCGGAACGCGAAGGTGTACGGCTTCCTTTACGACAGCCGCGGCTCCTTCAGGGGCGAATTCGGCTACGGCGGCGCAACCAGACTCGTGAGCGGGCGGAACAGGTCGGAGGTCATGCACGCGACGAGCGATTACCTGTATATCCATACCGGCGCGGTTGACCGCTTTGCGCCCGGGAACTATACCGTGCACGGGAAGTTCGATCTTGACGCGGACGGTTTTGACGGGACCAGAGGCGATCGGGGCTTCAGGGTGGACTTTGCCGTGAAGGGCGACATGATCGTGAAGGTGCGCGAGGACGACCTCGTTGACCCGTGCCATGAGACGATAGCGGCGAGCAACAGGCTGGACCTGAAATACGCGACGATATACGTGTACATGTACTTTCCCGGCGGCGATCCCCTGAAATACTACGCATACCGCTATGACGGCGGCACGAGCTACGTGAAGCTGAACCACTACGGGAACGACCTCGGAAACAACATGACCCGCGACCTGAATTCGGGCGTGTACGACGTGCTGATCATCGCGGACATGGACGACAGCATCGAGGACCCGGAGGAGCCGGCCCTGAGCAACGGGGACAGGTTTATCCTGATACGGGGCATGATCATCGACGGCACCGCTCCCATCGACATATCCGACTACGTGTTCAACACCTATATCGCGGACATCCTTCCGGCGCCGGAAGTCCGGCTCGAGGTCCACGCCAACGCGATCGACATATCGTTCAGGAACGTCCCGGGCGCGGTGTCGTACAACATCTACGGCCGCGCGCCTGACGGCTATTCGCTGATCGGCACGGCCGCGGGCGGCGATGGGGACGCGCTCTTCTATTTCACTGATTTCGGCCCGGACGACGGGTATTACGCCAGCGGCCTGCCGTCGGCAATGGAATTCTATTACAGCGTCTCCGCCGTGGACGGCAGGGGCAACGAGGGAGAAGCGAGCCCGTGGGCGATCGCCTCCACCGGCGGGGTGGAAGCGCCGGTAATATACGGCGACCGGGTCGAGGGCCGGGAGCACCTCGAGCTCGCGGTATCGGTCCCTCCCTACTGCCGTGAAATCGAGATATCCGCGCAGGCCGGCTCCTGTAGTGGAGAGATCATCGGGACCTACAGCTTCCCGGTCGGGCCGGAGCGGCGCGACCGCGGGAGCCACTTTCCGCTGTCTGAGCTTTCACTTGTCAAAGGCATGGTGTACGGGTTTACGGTGCGGGGCATGGACCTGTACGGCTCGTGGAGCGAGCCGGGCGAGTGCTACCTGTACGCCTATTGATCCCTCCTAGGTCTTCCTCAGAACGATCACGGTCAGGTCGTCCCTGAGCTCCTCGCTTCCCACAAAATCATGGAAACGATGAAGCACGAAATCGAGCGCTTCCTGCGCCGATCCTGACGGCGCGTCTGCCAGCGCGGCCACGAGCCGGTCCATTCCGAACTGCTCGCCGGAACGGCTTTTCTCCTCGTACAGGCAGTCGGTATAGAGAAAGAGCATGTCGCCCGGCGAGATGCTGAAGCGCATCTCTTCATAGGGCTCCTCTACGCCCTGCGCGCCGAGAAAGTGGCCCTTCACGTCACGGTCGGCGAAGTTCACGATTTCCGCTCCGCCATTTCCCGTTTTGCGAAGCAGGTCCGAGTGCGCGGCGTTCACGTAGTGCACCGTGTCGCCCGCGAAGCGCAGCAGTATTCCGGTCAGGTAGTTGTCCACCTTTCCGATCTCCGCGATCAGGTCGCGGTTCGCGTTCTGTATCACCCGCGCGAGGGGCAGTATCCTGCCCCTCGTGAAGTTTCGGTGAAACACGGACCGCGCGATCATGGTGATGAGCCCGGACGCGATGCCGTGGCCTGAAACGTCAAACATGGCCACTCCCTCGAGGCCGTCGCCGCTGGTATAAAAATCATAGATGTCGCCGGACACCCTGGCCATCGGCCTGAATGCAAGGGCGATGTCCCACCCGGCGGGCAGGGGGGGCACGGCCGGCAGCAGCGTATGCTGCACGTGGGCGGCCATGTCCATGTCCAGGCGCGCGATGCGCTGCGCCTCGGCCAGGTCGGAGTTCGTGCGCATGAGGCTCTCGTTCGTCACCTCGAGCTCTTCGTTTGTGGCATGCAGCTCGCTGGTACGCTCCTCCACCTTCTGTTCCAGGGATACGTTCAGGGCGGCGAGCTCCTTGCGGATCACGTTGACCTTGTCCGCGAGCACGATGGAGCAGAGGACAGCCATGAACACGCTCCCGATGTGGACCGACCATTCGGTGAAGAAATTGGTAGGTAATATCGAAAAGGTTTTCAGCACGAACGTCATTGACCCGATGATGATCGGCATGAACGCGATAAATCCAAAGATAGCCTGCCGGTTCCTTTCCTTGATTATCAATATGATCCCCATCAGGCAGATCACCAATAGCACGAGGCCGGCCATGAGGGTTGAGGAGACCATGGCGTAGCGGTAGGGGAGAAAAAAGCAGGCGACGAACAGGAGCGTGATCCCGCCGAGCATGACAATCGTTGTCCGGTAGAGCGCCATCTTGTAACGAAACCTGTTCCTGTCAATCCGCATGCCCACCAGCTCAAAGCAGAAAAGGGTAATGATGAAAAAGAGGGCGCAAAGCAGAACCGGTACGCAGAAGCTTCCCCACCGGGGTGAATCCGGCCAGAGGAACTCGAACGCGGTACCGTTCAGCGCGGCCATGAATACAAGGTATAAGACCCCCCACAGGACGAAATACAGGTATTCAAGCCACCGTATCAGAAAAAACAGAAAGAGGTTGTAAATGATTATCACGGCGATTATGGAATAGAATATGGCCAGCATATAATTTTCCAGAGTCCGCGTCTCTCCAAACGCGGCAGGCGACCAGACCACCAGCGCCAGGTTCATGGAACTCGTGCTCTGGTATCTGAGATAGAAGGTTTCCGTCGCCAGCGCCCGGACCTTCAATGGAAAAATGAAGGTCCGATACTGGAAGGGCCGCTCCCGGAAGGGCTTTTTCCGCCCAACTTCTGTGACCCTGAAGCCGTTGCCTTCCGATACGTATAGCCTGATGTTATCGATGAGTGCGTAGGCCTGCTCGAGATAGAATTCGTATTCATCGGGGACCATGTTCTCGACCGTCACCCTGACCCAGTACACATCGTTGGTAAAACCGAATCCGGGCCCGTCCTTATCTGGCGTGCACCAGCTGCCGGCGTACCGGGTGCCGCGGACGTCGTCGATGGTGAGGGCGCCGGACGGATCGACCAGGTATTCCATGAGCCTGCCGGCGGGGACCCTGGTCATCGCGTCGTGCAGGAGAACGGGTTTTGCGTGTGATGGTGAAAATGGTCCGGAGAGAGCGATAAATGCAAGAGTTGCTATCGAAATTGATATATATCTTTTCATCTGGAACCGGTGACCAGTGTGTTGGGTGGAGTCAGCTCCCGTACCCGACAAATAGAATAGCGCCGGCGGGATTAAAATCAAGGAAAAAATGGACACTCCCGACAAATTTGTTATGACAGGGGATGGCGTGAGGGCGCCCGGGCGCTTACCGCAGATACGCCTCCGGATCGAGGGCTGTGCCGCCCCGCCGCACTTCAAAGTGAAGGTGCGGGCCCGTTGCGCGCCCGGTCCTTCCTACCGCGCCGATGATATCGCCGCGCCGCACCCGCTGTCCCGCGGTCACGCTGATCGCGGAGAGGTGGCCGTACCAGGTGGCCAGGTCCTTTTCGTGCTCGATGATGACGAGCTTCCCGTACCCGTTTTTCAGGTATGCGGCCTCTGCCACGGTTCCGTCCGCCGACGCCCTGACCGGCGTACCCTCCTTCGCGGCGATGTCAAGGCCCGCGTGGAACGACCCGCGCCGCTTTGTGACCGGATGTATGCGGTACCCGTACCGGCTCGTTATCCTCCCCCTGACGGGCGCGTCAAGGTCCTCCCTGTGGGAATGGTCCAGCCGGCTGATGTCGTCGATTTTGTCAACGTCTATCGGGTCGTCGATGCGGGTCGTGCTGTCCGGCCCGAGCAATTCATTGATCTCGTCCTTGAACGCGCCGAGCTCGCGCTTGATTTTTTCGATGCGAGCCAGGTCCGCGGCGCGCCTGCGGGCTATTGTCTCGCTGTTCGCGTCCGAGCGCTTTTTCACGATGCCCTGCGGCTGGAGGTCGGATGAGAAGACGGCCACGAGCAGAAGCAGGGGTATCAGGATCAATGTGCGGGTGTTTTTCATTCAGGGCCTTCCTGTTTAATTAATCTATCGGCATACTGCCGCGCCGGTATTACCACCAGGGACGGGAAAGGCCGGATGAAAAAAGCATACTTGACATCCGCCGGTTTTCAGGGGATGATTGAACCTGGCATGAAACGCCTCACGCGGGAGAGGGACAATGATTGAACTGCCGTCGCTGATAACATTCATCATTTATTATATCGCGCTCGTGGCGCTCGGGCTCTATTTCTACCGGCGCACAAAGAGCATCGAGGACTACCTCCTGGGAGGGCGCGGCCTCGGCGTGTGGGTGACGGCCATATCCGCCCAGGCCAGCGACATGAGCGGCTGGCTCCTCATGGGGCTCCCCGGCGCGGTCTACCTGGGCGGCCTGCCTGCCGCCTGGATTGCCCTGGGGCTCCTCATCGGCACGGCCTGCAACTGGCTCCTGATCGCGAAGCGGCTCCGCGTCTTCACCGGGCGAACGGAGTCCATAACCCTGCCCACGTTTTTCGAACGGCGCTTCAACGATCCCTCGGGGCTGCTGCGCACCCTTTCCGCCCTGATCACCCTGATATTCTTTACGATCTACACGTCGTCCGGTCTGGTGGCGTCGGGCAAACTGTTCGAGTCCATGTTCCGCATCGACTATTCCCTTGCCGTGGCCCTGGGAGGCTTTATCATCGTGGTATACACCTTCCTGGGGGGGTTCCTTGCCGTTTCCTGGTCGGACCTGCTTCAGGGCACGCTCATGATCATCGCCATCGTGGCAGTGCCCGCGGCCGGCTATTCAATCGCGGGCGGGCTTGAGGCGATCGAGGCGGGCGCGGCCCTGGCCGCCATACCCCTGTCGCTGGTGCCGGGCAGGGGGCTCTCGATGGTCGCGATCGTATCCGCCATGGCCTGGGGCCTCGGGTATTTCGGCCAGCCCCATATCCTGGCGCGGTTCATGGGGATCAAGAGCGCGGACCGGCTGTCCCGCTCCACGGTGATCGCCCTGGTCTGGGTCGTGGTGTCGCTCGCGGGCGCGGTCGCGGTGGGACTGATCGGCATCCCCCTGTTCCCCGGCCTCGCGGGCGGGGAGGAGGAGAAGGTGTTCATCTATCTCATCAACCGGGTATTCAGTCCCTGGACCGCCGGGATCATGCTGGCCGCGATACTGGCCGCCATCATGTCGACCATAGACTCGCAGCTCCTGGTCTCGTCCTCGACCCTGACCGAGGACTTCTACCAGAAGCTGCTCAAGCGCGAGGCCTCCGACCGGGAGCTGGTGCTGGTGGGCAGGGTCTGCGTTGTCATCATATCCCTGATCGCCTTTTTCCTGGCCCTGAGTCCGGACAACACGGTTCTGGGCCTGGTCGCGTACGCGTGGGCCGGGTTCGGCGCTGCATTCGGTCCCCTGGTCATCTTTGCGCTCTTTTCCCGGAATACGGGCTGGCGCGCGGCCCTGGCCGGCATGGTCACCGGCACCCTGACCGTGATCATCTGGAAGAGCACCGGGCTCGGGAACGCGCTGTACGAAATGGTGCCCGGCTTTGCCGCGAACTGCGCGGCCATCATCGTGGTGGACCGCATCTTCCCTGAACCGGATCCCGCCGCTGTGGAGGAGTTCGACAATGCGGTGCGGCAGTGCCGGGGATGAGGGGGCTTGTAGAGACGATCCTGATAGTGCAGGGAACTGCTTTCTTGGAATCCCCCCCCCCGACCCCCGGAGGGGGTGGCTTCATGCTCTCCTTGCCCGCTATTTTATTTTACGAAATGTGATACGGTATCCCAGTACAGCGGCGATGGTGTTGAGCTTTTTCAGCGTGATATTCGAGCTTTCGCCCGAGCGGATTCTTTGAATAATCGCGGGGGAGACCTTCGCCTTTTCCGCGAGCTTTCTCACGGATATACGGTTCTCATCCATGGCTTCGAGTAAGAACTCGTTTATGAGAAATTCATTATATCCCTTTTCAAACTTCCTCCTTCGCGCCGGATCGCGCATAATCCGTTCGAAGGTTGAAGCACGGTGATCAATTTTTTTACTTCGTTTCATAATAGGTTGTATCCTTTAAACGCCGCAGATAGTCCGTGCGGATTGTCATGGCCCTGGTCTTTTCCTGGGCCGGCAGCCTGTCGGACTTTTTCATGAATGCGTTCGTTATTATAATTTTCCTGCCCCGGACAAAGAAGCAGAGAAAACGATACGGCTGCGGCTTAAATGCAAATATTTCATCGCCCTCGTACCTGAATTGCTTTTTATTGTTTATCTTTCCAAAGTCACCTATCCGCTTGAAAAGGTACAGCGTCTTGTCCTGCATTCTATCCGGCAGGCATAGAAAATATTCAAGCGGCTGGCTCCGTCCCTCTGCGTCATGGTACCATTCAATCGTAAAGCACAGCCCTTTATACGCGATGTATTCCACCAGCGCCACCCCAAGTGTACTAAAATATCAGTACAGTGTCAATATTATTTTTATGGATCCTACCCGGGGTAACGAATGGGGGGCGCGAGTGGTGAAATAATTTTTTTGTAGATGGCTTATTGTACTGTGCAATGACGGATTGTGCGCACCATGCCGGCTCATACCAGACGCGGGTGCCTGTGGACAGGAAGTCTGGTTAAATCACACCGGAGGGGGCTAATAGAACCGATTCTGATAGAGCAGGGAGCTGCTTGCTTGAAATCCCCCCCCGACCCCCGAAGGGGGCGCGTACAAGAGGATGAAATCGGCTTGGTCAGCGCACCGCAGGCGCCCTTGGCGCCGAGGAGCGGAGGGGTGATGACTGTCCGAGTTCCGCAGGCCGCGAATTTTATCGCCGCGTGATACGCATGGCGGGATAGGAAGACGTCCCCCGAAGGGGGTGTGACTTCATGCACTCCTTGCCCGCTATTTTATTTATTGAATATGTCACAATATCAAACAAAGGAAGATTCACGCTTATTCTGTTTAATGATCCTGATATCGAAAATATATTGTCATCAGTATCAGGATCCTTTACCGCTCCATTAAAGCTCTGTGAAGTAAGTGAAAAGGATATATCCGTAACAAATTTGGAATATCCATATAACTCCCTTCCTGCAACCAATATACATTATTCTATTAGAATGCCGTCATTAAGCATCATCCGCCCCTTTTCTGAGCTTATCGCCGCAAAGGGCTTTTTGCCCTGTAGTCCAAGGTCCAGCAGGTTCTGTGCCATGCTATGCCGGCTCTCTGGATTTACCTGGAGCCTGCCTGAAAATCCCAGGTTCATCCTGTACCTTGCGTCAACCTCAGTCAGGACCCTGTTTGGCTTGCCTTTATACATTGTATAGGAGATAAACGACGCAGCATGCCATAACTTAATGCCCCATCCCAGAAAACCGATCTTCCCGTCTACAGAAAAGATTGGCCTGTCTATGTCCGGGTCCATGACCGTGCCGCTGAATTTCTTTCCTTTTAAACTGCAGGAAATGTCAGTCACAAATTTGGGATAGTTGTAGATCTCCCTGCCTCCCGCCAGGGCAATCTCTGTGGTAACCGGAAGATTGAGTACATAGGCGCCCATTGTCCATTTTTTAGCGTCCATAAAGAGCTGCGGCATTATTAATGCTGGCTGCTTGTTCTTCGATGGGTAACTGACAACGGCAAGGCTGACCTCGTTATAGGGGCCGATCTCTGACTGGCGGTATTCAAAAAATGTGAGCATTACAGCGCCCTTTCCGTGAATGAATTTGCATGCTTTGAAGTCAGTTCCTGCTAACTTTTTGACTGCCCTGTCAAAGTCGATCCAGTATAAAAAGTGTGTATATGAAAAATCCTGATAAAAGATGGGAAGTTTTATATCGCCCTTTGACGTTTTAAAAACACTTCTTTCTACATCCCAGAAAGAGTCACCCTTCTTGTTTGCAGTGTTCTCTTTTTTTGCATTCATAGTCTTACTCCGTATTTTGAATTTCAGCTTCCCGCTGATGATGTTCAATAATTGTAGATTATGATAGGAATCTCATGCAAATTACGCCCTATCCAGTAAAAGCCCACAGGCCACATAATTAATTCTGCTGAACAAAAAGCGAAATACAGGTGTCTTGTAATTTCAATTCTCAGTAGTCATCCACCGTATATCGAAGTGAGCACCCTGTTGTACGCAAGCCGGAATCCCAGAACTAATCCTGGTATTAATAATAAAATTCCCGCGCTCCCGGCGCTTACAATTATTTTTTCTGACAGCTGTAATAATTCCTCATTCGTCCCGCCTCTCATTAAAAGTTTGTATCTTTTATTCACATTGATCATACAGACGCTACCCACAAGGAGAAACAGCCCAATAAAAGACACCTTGATTATGTGAAGCTGCGTGATTCTATCAACAAGGAAAAGCATTGAAATTCCTGTCGCCACGATTCCGATTAAAATCGGGAACTCTAACAGGTTATCGACCCAGTAATGCAGCGTTATCATGGCGTGGTGAAACGCGATATCATCCTTTTTAATGAACGGGTATAATTCAATGATCGATTTAACAAGAAACAATCCGCAAAATAACGTCACAAACCAGAGGTGAAGCACCGCTATTACATTTATCGCCGGTATTTTAAATAGATACATTATATCACCTTTTCATTTATGCTTTACTCCTTATATTCAGTAACGCCGTTGTTTATCTCAGCATCCCATAAATCTTCAATAAGAGAAAGCCTGTTTATCTGGTTTGTGCCTTCATAAATCTGGGTCAGCCTGGAATCTCTCCACAGGCGTTCAGCTCCATTGGAATGGATGTAGCCCTGGTCCCCCATGATTTCCATTGCCTGATTGCATACCTTGACGGCGGTATCAGATGCGAAAACTTTTGCTGAAGCTGATGCAGATTCATAACAGAGGAGCTGACTGCAGCTATGCCATATCATACTTCTCGCCGACCAGAGGCTTATCATCATATCTGCAAGTTCAAGCTGGATGTCCTGGTAATCTATAAGCCG
>JAFGJX010000022.1 GCA_016928865.1 Spirochaetota bacterium | reverse complement strand
TACATCTATCCCCTGGGGATCGACTATGTCGCCGGCGCCCTGAAGCGGCACGAAGTAAAACGCGCCGACATCAACCCGGCCGGCGGCGCGGAAGCGCTCGCGGCCATGATCAGAAAATTCAATCCCGACGTGATCGGCATCTCCCTCCGCAACATAGACAACACGGACGTGCATGATGCAAAGGGCTACGTGGCGCGGTACCGGGAGCTGATTGACGCGATACGGGCAACATCATCGTCCACGATCGTCCTCGGCGGCAGCGGCTTCACCATTTTCCCGGTTGAGCTGATGAAGGCCCTGCAGGCGGACTTCGGGATCATCGGGGAAGGCGAGCGCATGGCGCTGCTTCTTGACGCGCTTGAAGGGCACGGGGACCCGGCGTCAGTGCCGGGCGTCATTACCCGCGCCGGCGGCGGCGACTATCCCCCGCCGCTCGAGGGCCGGTTTTTCAGAAGCTTCGAGGACGGGCCGATCACGCAGTTCTACGTCGAGCGGGGAGGCATGCTCAATCTGCAGACCAAACGCGGCTGCACCTATAACTGCATCTACTGCACCTATCCCCATATCGAGGGGTCCGCTCTCAGGCATATTCCGGCAGACGAGATCGCGGACACGGCGCTCGCGCTCGAGCACGCCGGCGCGAAATATTTCTTCATAACCGATTCGGCCTTCAACTGCGATTATGCCCACAGCGCCGACGTGGCCCGTTCGTTTAAAACGAAGGGCCTTTCCATTCCCTGGGGCGCGTTTCTCGCACCAACGAAGCCGCCCGCCGGCTACTTCCGCCTCGTCAGGGACGCTGGAATGACGCACGCTGAATTCGGGACAGAGGCGCTTTCGGGCCCCATGCTCGCCTCGTACCGCAAGCCCTTCGCCGTCGAGGACGTGTACGAGGCGCACCGGTCCGCGAATGATGCGGGCCTCCATGTCGCGCACTACCTTCTTCTGGGAGGACCGGGCGAAACGCGCGATACGGTCCTGGAGACACTGGAAAACGCAACCCGGCTCGAGCGCACGGTGCTCTTTTTCTTCTGCGGGATACGGATCTATCCGCACACGAAGCTCTACGAAATCGCCATCGAAGAGGGCCAGATCGCGGAATCCGACGACCTGCTCGAGCCGGTCTTCTACCAGTCGCGCGATATCGGAAGCGATGAGATTTTCGCTCTCGTTGAAGAACGGGCGCGCGGCAGGGAAAACTGGTTCATCGGCGCGGGCGGACGGCGCACGGCGCGCCTCGTGGCCCGCCTACACCGTCAGGGCCACACCGGCCCGCTATGGGAGCACATGATCCGATGAGCGGCGGCCCCACACTCTGTCCGCTCGCCCCCGCGCACCTTGCGGGCATCGGCGCCATCCAGGCGGCCGCGGCGCTCGCCTTCATCGATCTCCGCCTGGCAGCGGTGCCGCTCGCGCTCTTTATCCTCGCCTGCCTGGCCGCGCCCTTCTTCCCGCGCTCGCGTTTTTATCTTCCCGTCATCAGCCGGGGCGGGAAGCGCCGCCGCGCCGTTGCCCTGACCTTCGATGACGGTCCTGATCCGTCCACGACGCAGCTGCTTCTCGAGCTTCTGGCCAGGCATGACGCGCCTGCCGCATTTTTCGTCACCGGCAGCAGCGCCGAGGCCCACCCCGTCCTCATGCGGGAAATCATCGACCGCGGCCATGAGGTGTGCAACCACTCGTACAGCCACTCGCCCTTTCTCATGCTGAAGGGAACCGCAACACTCCGCAGGGAGATCGCGTCCGCCCAATCAACGCTTGCCGGATTCGGCGTTACACCGCTCGCGTTCAGGCCGCCCGTGGGCATCACCAGCCCTCGTCTGTGGCGGGTCCTGCTTGAGGCCGGCATGTTCTGCGTCAACTTCAGCCGCCGCGCGCGGGATGCCGGAAACCGGAGGATCGGCGCCCTGTCGAAAAAGATCCTGAAAAAAACACGTCCCGGCGACATCATACTCCTGCACGATGTCTCACCGGGAGGCGGCTTCGATGCCGAGCGCTGGCTTCAGGAAATCGAGAAAATACTCATCGGGCTTAAAAACGGAGGGTTTGAAATCCTTCCGCTCTCATTCCTGCTGAACCGGCCGGTCATGAGCGGCAGCGCCGCAAATGATACGGCGGCCGGGCCGGTGCGGGCCTTTTACGATAGCATCGCCTTTACCTACGACGGACGACAGCGCGGCCGGACAGCATCGCCGGCCGCCAGAAAGGAGCGAGACCTGTTCGAAAACAACTTACTAAAACTGGTCGGCCCCGGAGACCGGGTACTCGAGCTCGGCGCCGGCACCGGCCTCTTCACGATTCCGGTAGCCCGGCGATGCCGGGAAATCACTGCAATCGATATTTCGCCCGGCATGCTGGCCGCTCTCGAAGAAAAGGCGGCAGAGCAAAATATCACAAACATCCTGCGCCATGTCGGGGACATCAGGTCGATGGAGCCCGATAAACCGTATGATGTGATCTGTTCCTTTTCCGCATTTGAATATCTGCCCGACCTTGGAGAGCTTTTTGTCGCGCTCGCAGAAGTGCTGCGCCCGGGAGGCGTATTATACTTTACCACCGCACATCGGTCGTTTTTCAGGTTTTTCACCCAGATCGGCAACGCCATGCGCCAGGGTGTATGGCTGCATGCCCGGTCAAAACGAAGTATCCGCTCCGCCCTTCTTGCCGCGGGTTTCGTGATCGAGCAACTATCGACTCACGTGTTGATAATTCCGCTTACGGGCGGTATGCTGATTGAAGTTCTCGCCCGCAGAGAGGGCGGACGGAACTGACGGTTTTTTTTCTTGACACGGTTTTAAGCTTTTATTGTAGTAAATTCGTTTTAATACGGAGCGGCGGACCAATCGCATTAATTTGTATAGTCCGATAAATAAAGAGAACACCCGAAGCATCTGAATGAATAATCCCTGGCACCAGTTGAATAAGCGGGACGAATCCGGTACAACGGAGATCTCGGCAGAAGCGACGCTTGCCCCTGAATCCCCCTGGTTCGACGGCCACTTCCCTGGTGCCCCGATTCTTCCCGGTATCGCGCAGCTCGCGATCGTAAGAGACATGCTGCGCAGGCATATGGCCGGGACCGGCGGCCAGATCATGGTCGTCGCGATAAAGCGGGTGCGATTCAGGCAGATGATAAAGCCGTCGGACACAATCATGCTGACCGCGACACGGGAACCGGATGATCCTTCCGCGTATAAATTCAGGGTCACGGTGCAAAACCAGGTCGCATGCAGCGGGACCATGGTGACCGCGCCGGGCGAACGTTGAATTGCAAACTGATTCGAACAACCTTCTGGAGGATGTGAATACATGGCTGATAAAAAAACAGTGATCCGCGTAGCTGAAATACTGATCGATGAACTCAAGCTTGAGGACGTGACGCCGCAGACCTTCGACCCCGAGATCGACCTCGTGGACGAGCTCGGCATCGACAGCATGGACCTGACAACGGTGGTACTGGTGCTGCAGGACGAGTACGGCATTATCATAGACGAAGACGATTACCCGAAGCTGAAGAACGTACGGTTGATCGCGGAATATATCGAAGAAAAGTTGAAAGAAAAGTAGCCTTTCAGTATATTCTGCATATCTGAAAAAATCATGAATGCAAAAAAGATAAACAGAACCACCGGACCGGCCGCTTCCGGGAATAAAAAGATGAAATTTTCAGACATCATCGCCGACCCGGCCGTACGCGAACGATGGGAAAAGGTGCGCTCCTGGTTTTTCCTCAGGGAGTCCACCTACGACATGACCAACCGGTGCAACATCCGCTGCGACGG
>JAFGJX010000021.1 GCA_016928865.1 Spirochaetota bacterium | reverse complement strand
GGGCGGGGCCCTTCGACTTCGCTCAGGGACCGAGACCAGGGGCTGGGCGTGCGCCATCTCCGCCTGGCGGTTTGTCAGCTGCCCGCTGATGGGTGAGTGACCAGGAGCTGGTCGAGCAAATGATAGGGGGGTGCGTGCACGCGCACCCCCCTATCGACCCCCCGCGTGCCGCCTCAGACGCCGGCGGGGGCTGCGGGCGTAACTCGGGCGAATCTGCTACGCAGAGTTCGCCCTCAGACAACACGCCCGATAGGTTGTCTGCCTCCGGCAGACATTTGAGGGGTGGTTTCTGGGAGTATATTTGTATTGGTGCCAAATGTTTATGTATTCAATTGAAAAAGATGGCATCATAAACATTGCGCCTGGTGCTTGCGGAAGGCCCCTCCTGGGCCATCCTCGCACCGCCGCGCATCCGTGCGCGGCGAAGGGTTGTGCACTATGTCATCCATGGCGATGAAATATAATTATTTGAAAGGCTATGACGTGGTACCTGACCGCCAGTACCTGCTGATGTGGGGGTATAGGATCGGAGACCTCATCAGACAGGACCCGTCAAATTATGCGCGTCCGATATTTAAAGTTTTATTGAAGGCGCTTGCTAGTCTGCCGGCCTGCGGCAGTAAAAGGGTTTGGGAACGGCGCTTTATCGTGTACGCCGGTGATTTTGGCGATCATTTCTGGGTCGGTATACCGGGCAAAATGTACCACCGTGTTGCAAAGGAGCTGGGCAGGTCCCTTGAGTCGATCCCCGGGTTCGAGTTTCTTGAGATGGGCACCGTTCCCCATGTGCCGCTGGTGCCTGAATTCCTATACGATTTCGGCCGTGTCGGTGAGTACTGCGAAGAAAAGCTGATCGGCAGGACCTATCGAGACAAGAACTGGGATTCGGGGATCAGCCTGGAGGGAAGGGGGTGTATCCCCGAGGGATACATGGATTGACAATCGATTCGCGCGCCGGAAAAGTTTATTAATAATACAGGTGTTATTTGTACATGCTTTTCCGGTAAAGAAATTTAAAATGAAGTTATCATGTAAGATGCGGTGATTCACTCATTATAGGCGTTATATTTTTTTACAAGGTTTCGCCATGTCGGAGACAAACGAAAGAAAAACACGGCTCATGTCTGTACAGCAGATCATTGATGAGACAACGAAAGTGAACAGCTGGAAGCTCAGCGTGGCGCAGCGCGCATTTGAGTGGGACCTTCAGCGCGTTACTAACCTGGTGGATTCGCTTCTGCGCGGCTTTCCGGTGGGAAGCATTCTCGTGATGGACAGCAAGGATCCCTACTACGACATGGATAGCAGGGCGCGATTCCGTGAAAAGAAGGAATCAGCAATCGGAAATGAATACACTCACATTATCGACGGTCAGCAGCGGTGTTTCGCCATGCGCGCCACTTTTAACGGCGAGGGGTATCATGACAGGAAGACCGGGGACAGGCTGGTCCTCTACGTCAACATATCATCGCTCAACGAGTCAATCCGGGATTTTGACGAGAAGAGGAACCAGAAGTACTATCTTCACTGGAGCGCCAGGGGAGACATCAACGTACTGTCCGACGATGAACGAAAAGAGGAAAAATTTTCCGCCAGGGCCCCTCTGGCCGGATGGATCTCACTGCATGAGCTTGTCCGCCACATACGTGAAGGTTTACCGGTTGACGAACTGAGGGAAAATGCGCGATTGCCGCATGATGACGCCGTCTCCATGGATGTGACCCGCGGCATTATTGATTCCGTCACTGACGCTCTCGACGCCGAGCGCATTCCCGTACACTTTCTCAATGAGCTGCACAGGGATATTGAAGATATTTTTCACGTGTTCATACGCATCAACACGAGCGCCCTTGCCCTGGGCCCGGTTGATGTGTTCTTTACTGGGGTGAAGAGGGAATGGAGCGACGCAGAAGAACATCTGGAATCGATCGTGAACAGCGAAAGCATCTTCGACCGGAAGGGCGCCATATCATGCCTGGCCAGGTGCGCGGCGAAGTCGCTCAAAAAAGACCCTTTTGACCCCGTCGTGCTGCGGCTTGAGCATTTGCGAAAGGATCCATCAACGCAGCATTATCCACTTATCGAACAGATGCGCCAAATGGCCCCTTACCGGGGTGCGTCGAATTTTATTGACGCCGTTTTGTGGACAAGCCGTGTCGTCCGGGAGCACCTCTATGCCGCTTCATCGCAGATCCATTATAACAATCTCATGGCTGTCGTCGGATGGGCCTTCCAGTACGGCCTTTCACTGCCGCTGCCTGATATATTTGATGAACGATATTACAGGCCGATTATCGGGTTTCTCTTCTGGACGACCATATACGGTTCCAGAATGTACGGCCGCGGCAGTTTTGACCGCGGGATACTTGATGCGGCATGGAACGCGGGCGCGAAGGGAGACCCTTTTCCATACGAACAGGAAGCCATGCAGAAGCTTTGCTTTGCTTATCACTATATAATGAACGAGTACCGGCCGTTCGACCCGCGCCCTTCCAGTATATACTATACGACAAAGGAAGACGCACATTACGCCAACGGCCACAGGATCCATGGTTTAACGCGCTCGGGCGGGGCCTCCCTGTTCCTTTCCGTGTTCCAGAAGCTGCGTCATGTTCCCGTAGATATCGACCATCTGCTGGCGTACAATTACGGATACAACAGGTTCCGCAGCGGCAGAACCGTGCTGCCGTACGCCAACTGGCTCAACCTGCTCGGTAATTTTTCCGCGATAGACGCGAGCGCGAACCGCGTGTTACAGGACAGGCCGCCGTCAATCAAGTTTAACCGCGGTGACGATACCGGGCAGACCTATCACAACAGGGATTTCGTCAAAACCGACCATGGGGTAACTGAAGAGGAGATGAACGCCTTTATCGAGATTGAACGGCTTCTGGAGCTCAGGAAGCAGGAAGAAGCAGGGCTGTTATTCCAGCGAATAATGGCGGACCGTACCCTGAGGATATGGAATGCCGTGCTTGATGTCGTGGGTTATCCCTGGTTCGTGGAAAAAGGGGACCAGGCCGGCAATGAAGGCGATATAACATGAGCGGCATGTAGTAAGGAGTGCCGTCAGAGAGATGAAGTATCATTATGCCATATGAAAAAGCCTTGTCAGCCGGCGAATCTTTGATATCCATATGACTGGTAAATGGAGCGTGGTGTTTCTATAATGCTGAAATTCAAATCCGTCCATGACCCCATCGCGAAGAGCGACGGCCTGCGGATCCTGGCCACGCGGTTTCGCGGCCATGGCATGAAGGCGGAGCGGTACCATGTATGGATGCCGAGCCTGGGGCCCTCGGAGAGGCTGTTGAAAGAGATGCTGGCCGGCGGCGTGACGTGGAAGGATTTCAGCAAGGCGTATAAGGAGGAGATCCTCTCCTCGGCGGAGATTGACGTAAAGAACGCCACGATTCGGAACCATGGGCAGAAGTTTACGCTTCGGCTTATCAGGGAGCTGGCGAAAAAGGAGAACGTGACATTGATGTGCCACTGCGCCACGGATGAG
>JAFGJX010000020.1 GCA_016928865.1 Spirochaetota bacterium | reverse complement strand
GTTTCTGAATTGCGAGCATGAAGGTAATAACGAGCGCGAAGAACGTAAAACCTTCGATCAGAGCAGCGGCGATAATCATGGCGGTCCTGAGGTCACCGCTCAATTCCGGCTGACGGGCCATCCCTTCGATAGCACCTGATGCCAGGCGGCCGATACCCATAGCGGCACCGATAACAACCAGACCTGCGCCGAGACCAGCTCCCAGATACGACAAACCTAAATATTCCATCATCTCCTCCTAGGTATTGGAATTAATTTTTTATCCCATGTATCTTATAAATTAATCTCATGGATTAACTTATGTGCACCATCACCACGCCATCAGTGCGCATGCATCGAAGATCCGATGAACATCGCCGACAGCGTTACAAATATAAACGCCTGGATAAAGGCAACCAGGAGCTCAAGCAAGTATATCATAAGCGCACCGACGATTGAGCCGATGCCGACAAAATAGCTCTGAAACATCATGACAAGGAAAATAAAGATAAGGATGACGACGTGGCCCGCGGTCATATTGGCAAAGAGACGAACGGTCAGCGCGAAAGGTTTGATAAGGAGTCCGATGAGCTCGATCGGCCACAGGAGCATGATACCGAGAACGAAGGGAACGCCGTGGGGCACGGTCCCCTTGTAAAACCAGAGCGGCCCCTGTTTGACGACACCCACGCCGATCATAAGAAGCAGAGTGAGGATCGCGAGGCCGCCGGTAACGGCGAGATTGCCGGTCGCGGTCGCAAAACCGGGAATCATCCCGAGATAGTTGCAAAAAAGTATAAAGAAGAAGAGCGTTGAAAAGTAGGGCATCGCCGTTTTGATATATTTCCCTTCGAAATTGGGTTCCACTATTTCATTATGCACTGTGGAGACAATTAACATCTCCCACATGTTCACCCACCTTGATTCCGATCCCATCTTCTCTTTCTTGATTGTGATGGCCAGCGGAATGAAGATAGCGATACAGCAGAGCATGGCGAGCCAGAGCATCATGACCCACTTGGTGATTCTCATATCGAAGATGCCGAATAACTTATCCTTGAGAACAGTTTCATTGAGATGGACTATCGCGTTGTTGAGCGACTTCAAATTAGTGGTAAGAATATTGTCCTTCGGGGACGCATGAGCGTGTTCGATAACATGGTCGGTAAGATGGCTGTCAACAAGCTCACCAACGCCGGATACTTCATGGTGGCCGCCGCCCGGAGCCATAAAGAAGATTAAAAAGAGTACATAAGCAATGATTACGATAGCGAGTGGAATTATCCGTTTCACGGGAAATCTCCTGAATCTTGGATTACTCTATATTCAAACCTAGTTGCATCAGCGTGATGCGGTTAACATATTTACTTTATTTTTACCTTGCTCTCTTGCTTCAGGCGTACCGGCTGACCGTTGACAACCATTTAAAAAAACAGGCGTTAAAAATCAAGATTAATTCACTACATCCATTTTTTTCTTATCTTATTTTCATCCTTTTTTTCTCTGGCCTCAATGTTCTGCAGCTGTTTGATTAAATGATAAAAGCCTATTGCCATCCCGAGGAACGCGCCGATGATTGTGAAAACGGGCGTCCGGTTGAAATGATCATCAAGCTTGTTGCCGCCCAGTATAAAAATCGTCACCGTCGCCGCAAGCTCCAGTCCTATTGTTGAATACGTAAATATTGAACTTGTAGTTTTTTTCTTGTCCCACGTATTCAATGATTATCGTATTCCCCACTCCATGATTATCGAACCACATCTTAACTGTTGTCAGCATTTTTTTTATTAGGCAATTGTCAAGATTTTTTCATCCTTTTTGAATTGTTTTTACCTCATAATGCGAAAAATAACAATTTATGGGGATGCCCCTCCCCCGGAGATCAGGGAGTTTGTTGAAGACCGAAACCGGACCTTCTGTATATTATCTTCCCTCAAGTTGCCAGGCCTTTTCAATAATCTTCACCGCGAATATCATGAAAGTCAGCGCGTGAAACGTTAAGCGCGGGACGCGGGATGTCGATAATAAAGAAGTCATGCAAAGCAACTATCAACATCGCGACCGGCGCACAACCGGCGCCCTGGTTAACGTTAAGGACGGCATATGAAGCTATCGATCAGATTGATACCGAACCATGAAGAGATAATCGCGAATTGTCCGGAGCTTGACATCAACTGCTACGGGTCCGACAAGGCGGAAGCAATTCGTAGAATCAAGAAAGTAATATATTTTTACGTGGATTCGGCAAAAGAACTCGGCCTTGACGTTGAATCGCTCGATGAAATCTCGGTCGAGGGCGAACCGGACCTGCCGCTCGCCGAAGGCGACAACGGGGCCCCGACCAATACCATTAATTGAAACGTCGATATCTCGCATCTATCGTCACCGCATCGCCGACAAAGAGACCCCATCCATATAAACGGCGAGGGCCTTCTTCCGAAGGCCCTCCTCTGCGGCAATACCGACTACTTGCCTTCAAGCTCGGATTCGTCCACCTTGAAGTCATTGTTTTTCAGCAGCTCTGCGACCCAGGTTTTTCTTTTTTCGGATCGCCTGACATCCTGAAGCCGGTTTTCGATATTCTTTTTCACTTCCGCAAACGGGATGACACGCTTCACGTTTTTGCCGCCCTGGTTCACGTTCCTCGTGTACATACGGTCCTTGTTTTTATTATAATAATCCAGAACCTCCTGCGGAGTAACGGTAATATCGGTTAGCGCGACCTCCGATTCATAGGAACCGGCAAGATTGTAGTCGATAAAATACTGGAGATCTTTCTTGAATTTTTCATCCTTGTCCACACCCCGCCGTATGGCTTCGCGCATCATCACCTCTTCCTTGAGCAGGCGTTTGGCAAGCTCCCGCTTCATCTTGTCCTCCACCTGCATGTCGGTGCGGCCCATTTTACGGCGCTTGCTCAGGATAAAATTCATCAGCCTGTTCAGATCGGAAACGGCGAACACCCTGTCTCCCACCTTGAAGAGCACGGCCGCGGGATTGTACAGAGCCGCGGTATCAATATTGTTGGTTACATCCTCGGCCTTGAGGAGCCTGTCCTGGAGAGACATGGAGGCATTGTATGAGAGACGCCGTTTCAGGCCCGACTGCTGCATTTTGTCTTCAATAACGTCATTGATATTGTCCTCGGTAAGGTCAACCAGATCCTCAACCTGTATGATGTATACGCCATTGCCAATCCTCACAGGATCCTTTGTATAAGTGCCCTCCTTCACGGCAAAGACGGCGTTGGAAAACTCTTCCCCGCGCATCCCTTTTATGATATACCCGATATCGCCCCCCTTCCTTTTCGAAAAATCATCGGAATTTTTTTTCGCCAGATCCTCAAACGAGGCGCCTTTATCCAGCTCGGCGATCAGGGCCCGCGCCTTCTCTTCCTTTTCATTATACGCCGCATCAAGCTCGGCATCGGAAAGGTTCACGCGCTTCTTGTTCTCTATCCTGTAATTTTTCACCGTCAGCTTGATAATACGCGCCTTCGCGGCTTTCTCTGAAAACTTACCCTCGCCGCTTATGACCTTGCCGATATACTGCGCGTAGAAATTTCTCGTCGCGTGGTCCTTCAGGTATTTAAAATCCTCGTTTTTGTCGTAGCCTGCCTTGATGGCCTCGCGCACCACAAGCTTTTCGGTTGCGAAACGCTCCAGGTGGCTCTTCTGCTGGTTTTTCTTCTTGAGGATGGAATCCTTTGACATGCGCCGGGCCTCAAGCCACTCGTAAAATTCACCCCTGGTGATCTGCCCGTCCTTGAATGTGGCCAGTACATCGCCCGGCCGTTTGCATCCAATTGTCGCCAGAGCTACAATGATTCCCAATGCAAGAATGGTACCTCGTTTCATCAATTCACTCCAGATAATACAGAATTTTAAACGACAGAACATTCTATTGAATGTACGCCGTGGCAGAAAACAATCTGCCTCGAATGATGCCGGGAAGGCATTTCATAATGCCATACTGTTTTTATGCTTATCCATTGGAATAAGTATCGGATAACGAATCAATAAGGAAACAGGGAGGGTATAGTGTTACAAAATGTCAAATGAATTTCGGTAATCCCGCTCTTTTTCAGCGATACCCGGGAGTCCGCGACAGGCATCCCCGCATCGTTCAGCACTCAAGATTAAAACTGGAATCGCGTACCGAGCTGGAGGCTGATGTCCCGGCCATTGCTGATATTGACCATTGTTTCAAAGTTGAGCTTCAGGATCCAGATGTTTATCTCAAGACCCGCCACGAACATTCCCATGAAGACCCGCGGCTTGTATTTATAGTACGCCATGGCATAGATAAATTCAGAATATCCCGGCAGAGCCGAGCTGGTTATCGGCCCAATGCCGCTGCCGTCAAGGCTGTTCACTCCGTACGTCAGGGACAGGCCAAAGCCGGCGTACAGATCGAATATCCAGAGAAAATTGATATACGCTACTGCCTGGGCGTTCACGGCGAACATCACCCATTTCAGGTTAAAATTGTAATACGCGTCAAATTTAATATTATAGTAGCCGCCGGGCGGATTCACATAGATGTTATTGAGCGTATATCCGTAATGACCGTCAATTGAAAGCAATCCCTCCATGTAGTCAGCGCCCGCGCTCACGGTAAATCCACCGAAATCGAAAATATTCGAGAGGATCTTCTTCTTGCTTATCAGGTTTTTCCTGAGCTTCACACCGCCCGAATATATATTGAACCTGCCAAGCTTCGCCGATTCCTGGTTGAGCGCCGGCTTGTACATCGCGTCCGTGAACACCATGAGCTTGAACATGAGATCAAACCCACCGGCGAGGCCGAAACCGAAATAAAGCACCGGATTGGGTGCGTACGCAGGATACACGCTCGACTCCCGCGGCACATCCTCATCATAATACTTCATGTTCCCGCACCCGATGGTGGCGGAGACGCCGAAAAACATGTGGGGAAAGTTTCCGATATAGGCATCACCGATTGGATACCCTCCCAGGTTGGCAAGTGCAAAGGCGCCTGGATAGTTTCTGAAGTTCTTCGTTATCACCTTGTCCAGTTCATATATCGTGTTTAACATGCCGTTCAGCGGGATACTCGGCGCGTTGGTCGGATCCACAAATATCCAGGAATGGGCGGGCGCAACGGCGATACTCGTCAGGAAAAGAACGATGGCGGCTGCTGTCAGTAAACGCTTCATAAAGTATCCCGTGTGGTAGTTACATCTATTGTCGGCATTCAGGGCCGCAAACAATACGAATATCCCGCACCATGCATAATGGTATCCATTGCTCCGTAATTTGTCAATGATTAACTTGTTAAAGCGGGTCGGGCAAACCTGCAGCCCTGCGCCGGTGCAGATTATTCAGTCAGGACAAGCGGTCCGTCCTCTGTAATGGCAACGGTGTGCTCGAACTGTGCCGACAGGCCGCCGTCCGCGGTGACTGCGGTCCAGCCGTCCTCGAGCAGCCGCACCTCGTGGCCGCCTTCGTTGATCATGGGCTCGACCGCAAGCACCAGTCCCGGCTCAAGAGGCATGCCCGTCCCTTTCCTGCCGAAGTGGGGCACGATGGGGGGCTCATGCAGGGCAAATCCGACGCCATGGCCGGTATAATTGCGCACCACACTGTATCCTTTCTTTTCCGAGTATGACTGTATTGCGTGGCCGATATCGCCGATCCTGTTCCCGGGACGCATAACATTAATCGCGCGTTCAAGGGATTTGCGGGCGACATCCGAGAGGCGCATGGCATTGTCGTCAACAGCGCCGGCGGCAAACGTGCGGCATGCATCGCTGAAATACCCGTTCAGGACCACGCCGATATCAACCTTTACCAGGTCTCCGCGCGCGATTTTTTTCTTTTTTGAAGGCACGCCATGGACCACTTCCTCGTTGATGGATATGCAGGAAGCCGAGCTGTAGCGGGGCACTGTTTTGAAGGCTGGCCGCCCCTTCTGCCTGAGTATCATTGACTCGACAAGTGCGTCCAGGTCCCATGTAGACATTCCTTCGAGGGAAGTCTCGGATATGGCGCTAAAAACAACTGCTATGATGGCACCGGCATCCCTGATCCGCCGGATATCATCGGGAGATTTAAGACGCACTGCTCTGCTTCTCATGACCCTCTTGCAACTCCCGGCCGGGACCGGCCGGGAGCAGCGCCGGCTCCACGATCGGGGCTATGCCTCGGCCGCACGGGCCGCCTCGGGCTTTTCGTTCTCCTTCGTCCTGTCGGTGAGTCCGGCGGCCGCGCGGATCTTCGCCTCGACCTCCTGGGCCAGGGCAGGATTGTCCGTAAAATATTTCTTCGCGTTTTCGCGTCCCTGCCCGATCCGCTCCTCCCCGTACGAGAACCAGGTGCCGGACTTCTTCACGATTTCAAACCGCACGCCGAGGTCGAGGATGTCGCCCACGCGCGAGATGCCCGAATTGTACATGATATCGAATTCCGCCTGCCGGAAGGGGGGCGCCACCTTGTTCTTCACCACCTTCACCCGGACCCGGTTCCCGACCGCCTCCTCCCCGGACTTCAGGGTCTCCACCCTGCGGATGTCGAGGCGCACGGACGAGTAGAACTTGAGCGCGTTGCCGCCGGTCGTGGTCTCCGGAGAGCCGAACATGACGCCGATCTTCATGCGTATCTGGTTGATGAACACGACGCAGGTCTTTGACTTGGAGATGACGCCGGTCAGCTTCCGCAGGGCCTGACTCATGAGACGCGCCTGAAGGCCCATGTGGGAATCCCCCATGTCGCCGTCGATCTCGGCCTTCGGAACGAGCGCCGCGACCGAGTCGATAACGATGATGTCCACCGCGCCGGACCGCACCAGCGCCTCCACGATCTCCAGGGCCTCCTCGCCGGTGTCGGGCTGCGACACCAGGAGCTCGTCGGTCTTCACGCCCAGCTTGGCCGCGTAGCCGGGATCCATCGCGTGCTCGGCGTCGATGAACGCTGCGACGCCGCCCAGTTTCTGCGCTTCCGCCACAACGTGCAGAGTGAGCGTGGTCTTGCCGGAGGATTCCGGTCCGTATATCTCCACGACCCGGCCGCGCGGCACTCCACCGATGCCGAGGGCGATGTCCAGCTCCAGGGAACCGGTTGATATCGCCTCGACCTGCACGATCTTTTCTCCGTCGCCCAGGCGCATGATGGAGCCCTTGCCGAACTGCTT
>JAFGJX010000019.1 GCA_016928865.1 Spirochaetota bacterium | reverse complement strand
CAAAATTCATATTAAGGCATTATCTGATACGGCATTGTTTTTTATAATCTCCTTCATGTTATTGCCTTTGCACATCTGAATGATAATACGGTAAAACACTCGTTGTCGACCTGTATTATAAAACAGGTCTATAAAACCGTCCAGCGATTCGGTTATTTGATTTATATTTTTAATTTCTGGGGGAATTTCAAATTTATAATTTTTTTACAGAGGGTGCTGAAAATATTTGAATTATCTTACATGAGGGTTGAAGGTGATTTCATCCACACCGGAATAGACTTATCTGTTTGCTTTTTTTGCGTCCCGTTTTTCGCGCGCCGGGACCCTTCAGCAGCTTTGCGTTTTTTTGTTGCTATAAATAATGCAAACAGTTATTATATACAGCATATAATTTCTGAATTAAGTGTGGTATAATTATACATGAAGAATAGTGTTTTTTATACGGTCGTTATTTCTACGTGCCTGATATGCTTCATTGCCGTATCGCCGTCACTGGCAGAGCCGATAGAACTTGACGAATCATTGAGCAAGCTCCCAATCGGAAAAATGATTGAGTACCTGGTCGACCCGGAAGGCGCGCTCACCATAACGGACATCCAGGACGCACGGCACGCAGGCAGCTGGAAGATCTCGGAAAAAGACGGTCCTAGTTTCAGCTTCACCAGCGACGTATACTGGCTCAGGTTTACCATTGCAAACAAGGCCGCGCGGGAACTAGAATTTTTCCTCGAACAGGAATATCCGCTCATCGACAATATAAAACTCTATACACCTGATGGCAGAGGTTTCAGGGAAACTGAAGTCGGGCGCATGAAGCCGTTTAAAGAACGGCCGTACCAGTACCGCACGTTCATCTTTCCCCTCACAGCGCCAGGGGGCGCGCAAGCGACCTATTATCTCCGCTACCAGTCGACGAGTTCAATGAACCTGGTGCCGATCATCTGGTCCCCCGAATACTTTCGCCATAGGCAGATCCAGGAGAGTCACCTCCTTCTTCTTTTCAACGGCATACTATTCATCATGATCCTGTACAACATGCTCCTCTTCTTTGTCATCCGCTGGCTCGAATACCTCTACTATCCGGTGGTCCTGTTCCTGTATCTTCTCTTCATGGCTACCATAAACGGCACGGCTTTCCAGTACCTCTGGCCGGAATCACCCGTCTGGGGGAGCTTTTGCATGCCGATTATACTGTGCCTGCTGATGATCTTTGTCTCGCTCTTCTGCATTGAGCTGGTCGGCCTGCGGGTGGAGCGAAAGAGAGCCCGGTATATAAAGGTGCAGTACCACTTCGCACTTATATCCATTTGCGTGCTTTCGGTCTTATTGGTTTCCTGTTTTTTCATCCCCTACCGGTACGCGATGCAGAGCTCTACCATCATGGCGGGCGTCACGTTCACAACGATCTGGATACAGGGCGCGACATTGATATATAAAGAAAAAAACAGGCAGGCCATTCTCGGTATTCCCTGCGCCCTTCCCGTCTTTGGCGGCGCCTTGGCGTATGTGCTGAAAACACTTTCGGTCCTTCCGAACAACTTCATAACCGAGTGGTCGGTACACATCGGCATTTTATTCATGGCGGTCCTCTTCTCAATCGTACTGGCCGATAAGGTCAACGTGATACGCAGGGAACTCGCGGTCCTCAACGTCACCCTCGAGGAAAAGGTCGTGGAGAGGACCGAGCAATTGGAGTCTATGAACGAGTCGCTCTTCATTATCAATGATCAGCTCACGGACGCCCGCAGGATCGCCCAGATGGACATGGACATGGCGGCGCAGGTACAGCGCACGCTTCTCGCCGCGGAACCGCCCCGTGTGGAGGGCTGGGATGTGGCCGTCAAATTAAAACCTATGGCCCAGGTTTCGGGTGATCTTTACGATTTCTACGCCACTGGAGGCTCTCTTGAGGGAATAGCCCTATTCGATGTTTCGGGCCACGGCATCGCGTCGGGGCTCATTACCATGATCGCGCGATCCGTGTTTCACCGGAATTTCACAAGAGGCAGAAAACTGCCGCTCGCGCGGGTTTTACAGAATGCGAACCGCGACCTGATCAATGAAATTGGGAAAGTGGACAACTACCTTACCGGCATACTTCTTCGCTTCGACAGTGGCACGGTCGAATATGTGAACGCGGGCCATTCGGACCTGTTATTAAAGAAGGGCGACTCGCATAAAGTGGGTATAGTCAACATCAAGGATCACGACATCAAAGGCATGTTCCTCGGCGCCGAGGGCGTGGACCTCCCCTACGAGGATATTAGCTTCAATACATCGACCGGTGATGTCCTTCTTCTATACACCGACGCCCTCTACGAAAGCAGGAACCAGCAGGGAGAGGAATTCGGTATAGAGTCCCTCCGTGCGTCATTGAAGAACGCACCCGCCGGATCGGCTCGTAACATCCTGGATAGCATTGCCAGTGACTTATTCTCGTTCGTGGGATCTAGCGAGCTCCAGGATGACCTGACGATCATCGTGGTGAAAAGGACGGCCTGATTCAATCCCGCGTTTCCCGGACACGGTCTGATTAAATTATCAAAATCTCTTCTCAACGGGCTTCTTCATCATTTATTACACGACAAACAATATATTTGTTATATATCAATTGCTGTTTTTCAAACATGGCACTTATTATTTCAACTTCGTCAATAAGGAATTTTTACCAATCATGTCCACAGGTACATTACTTGGACAATATTATATTATGTGCATGTATACCTTGAAAATAAAATAACTGGAGCGCTACTTCTTCAGGAAACCGGTTTCCTCGGTTTTTCTTTTTTTACAATTGAATCCAGGGCCGCTGCTTTTTTGCCTACTGAAAGGGAAAGCTCAATTATTTTCTGGTTGGATGTTTCGATGTCCTGGGCCATGCAGGATAGCTGCTCAATAATGGACATAATTTCATTCATCGAAATGTTCTGCTCGGTCGTTGCGCGCGCAATGTCCCTGGAGAGATCATCCATCAGGGCCGCCTGGTTCACCACTTCGTGTATTGCATGGTCCTGATTGGTAATCAAATCCGATACCTTGCCAATCTGTTTGGTAATCAAATTCACCATGTTGAATGTCACGTCAATGACGTTCTTGGTGTCCTTGACTATCATCATGCCCTCGTTGATGTCGTGAATTATCATGGAAATTTTACCCGAGATCTCTTTCGAGTTGTCCGAAGTCGCCAGGGCCAGCTTGCCAATTTCATCGGCAACCACGGCAAAGCCGCGCCCGTGCTCGCCCGCGCGGGCCGCCTCAATGGCGGCATTCAGCGAAAGAAGATTTGTTCTGTCGGTTATGTCATTGATCACATCAACGAACTGCTTGATTGCAGTGCCGCCCTCGCAGATAATGTTCATCTTATCCATCATGTCGTTCAGGGTGTGCTCTGTTGTCCCGGTGGACTTCGAAATAACGTCGATGTTGTCAATAACGGATTCACCGGCGATTCTGATTTCCTTCTGAGACAGCTTCAGGGTATTGGCGAGCTCGCGCGTTCTCCCACCTTCCTCCTGCTGGTGGGACATGGAGTTCATGATGCTTTCGTTGGAAGAGGCCAACTCCTCAAAGGTCGCGTACATTTCCTCGCTGGTAGACGCCTGTTCGTTTGCTACCCGCGAAAATCCTTCTGTGAGTTCAGAGAGCTGGTTGCTGATTATCTGTAATTCATCTGAAATGTTCTCGGTCGTCTCGACCACGCCCTGCAGGTATTCGGCCCGTTCCCGGGCACGTTTTTCATTTTTCTCGATATCGATGTTCAGTACCAGAAGATTTTTCCTCATGGTAGTAATCTGGTCCGCCAGACCGAGAGAAAACAGGACGACCTGAAGCATGAAGCCCGCCTGGATGATGTTGTCGGTCACCGGCGAGTCGATGATCAATCCGAAAGTCTTTGCAAAATAGACGAGCAACCCGGAAAAAAAGAAAGTGAAGGCGGGCACAAGAAACCTTGACTCGCGGGAGGTCCCGGCGAAGGCCAGATACAGCACGTAGGGCGCTGATATCACGATGCCCGCGAAGGCCATGAGAATTGAAAGGACAATACCCATCATGAAGTAATCGAAGATGACCGGAATACAACTGCACAGGCTTGCCAGGGCCAGGATCCGCATGCATGTATCAAACCGCGCGTTTAATTCCCAGGATTTGATAAAATGGCGGAGGAATTGAATCAGCAGGGCCGTGCTTGCGCCGACCAGAACGGGCATGCAGTTGAACCCCCACCACGGGTGTTCCGGCCAGAGGTACTGAAACGCGGTACCGTTGAGCACCATTACCAGGAGGGTAACGGAGAAGATGTAGAGTGCATAATATATGTAGCTTTTCTGGCGGATTGAGATAAAGATCAGCATATTGTATATGCAGAGGATGAGCATGCTGCCGTAACATAACCAGAGCAGGGCGTATTCAATGAAGATCGTTTTTTTGAAGACACTTGGCTTGATGGCGTTCAATACGACATTGATATTCCCGGCCGATTGATACCGCATGTAAAAGGTATCTGTCTGTCCGCTTTCGGTTTCCAGCGGGAACACGAACGTACGGTGCTCAACGGGCCTCTGCGAATATTTAAAGCCGTGCCCGGTCT
>JAFGJX010000018.1 GCA_016928865.1 Spirochaetota bacterium | reverse complement strand
GTGGACTCAGCCGGATCATAATCGACGCGATATTGATTGCCATTTAAATGCAGGATATAGGGATGCGCCTGATAATACTTTGAGACAGAACGGAGGCCATAAGGACCGAAGAATTCATGTTCATCGAGCATATATCGCAGTACCCGTCTGAGCCGTTCCCGGTCGACAAGCGCGAGCAGTCGTCGTTCACCAATCCCCGGTGATTCCATACAGGCGACATTATGCTCTAGATCCGGACGATTATCGATAAACCAGCGCATACGGCGGGTAAAATTCGGCAGACGTTCTAACAGGTCCGGATCTAACGTTTCAACGGCAAACAGCGGGATGAGACCCACCATTGAGCGAAGTTTGATCGGAAACGACCCCGACGGAGCATGCAGCATGTCATAATAAAATCCGTCTTCTTCGTTCCAGATCGAACTGTTCATCCCGTGCATGGCATTCGAGATATAGAGGAAATGTTCAAAAAACTTACTTGCAATATCTTCGTAAGCCGGGTTTTCTTTGGCTACTTCCGTGGCAATGGCAAACATGTTCAGGCAGTACATTGCCATCCAACTGGTACTGTCGGATTGATGGAGATGACCGCCGGTCGGAAGTTCTTCACTGCGGTTAAAGACGCCGATGTTATCCAATCCTAAGAACCCCCCTTGAAAGACATTTTTGCCTTCATCGTCTTTCCGGTTCACCCACCAGGTGAAGTTCAGCAGGAGTTTTTGAAACACACGCTCCAGAAAACGACGGTCAGCGCGACCATACATTTTCTTCTCAATTTTATATATCCGCCAGGCCGCCCAGGCATGGACCGGAGGATTGACATCACTGAAATTCCATTCATAAGCCGGAATCTGGCCGTTAGGATGCATGTACCATTCACGTGTCAACAGATCAAGCTGTTTCTTAGCAAAATCCGGATCGATCATCGCCAACGGAATCGTATGAAAGGCCGTATCCCAGGCCGCAAACCAGGGGTATTCCCATTTATCCGGCATAGAAAGGATATCATCGTTATAGAGATGGACCCAGCCAAAATTTCTGATCCGCTTCCGTTCCGGCGGCGGCGGGGGACCGACCGGATCGCCTTTGAACCAGGAGTCAACAACGTAATGATAGAACTGCTTATTCCAGAGCAAGCCTGCAAAGGCTTGCCGCTGAACATTATGCGAATCTTGCTGGCAGGGAAAGGGATTGATACGGGCGTAAAATTCATCGGCTTCAGCTTTTCTGGTCTGTATCATGGAATCAAAACCTGTTCCGAAAGGCTCTGAGAGATCGTTCCGGTCTGTTAAGCGGAGGCGCGCGACTGCCGATTCCCCCGGTTGAATGGAGAGGATATAACCTGCGGAGGCTTTTGTCCCTCGTTGTTCCGGATTCACGGCTGCTTTGTGTCCATGCACAATGTAGTCATTGATCCCGTCTTTAACATAGGGTGAAGCATTTGGCGCCTGAAATAATCTTTCGTTATTCGTCTCGTTTTCGGTAAAGAGGAGTTCCTGCGGACTCTCACAATACAGCCATCGTTTTCCTAGTGTGGGATGATTGGCTTCAATGAGCTGTATTCCTTTACCGTCGCCTTTATCGTAAACAGATCCGGGCAATCTCATTGCTTGCAGAGACGGCTTTAGAGCCTTACCATTCCATGACCAGGTATTACGAAACCACAAAGTCGGCAGCAAATACAGGGATTTTTCGTCGGGACCATGATTGATCACCTCGATGCGAATAAGTATATCCTCAAAGGTGTGTTTGGCATATTCTACAGAGACATCAAAATATCTATCCGCATTGAAAATACCCGTATCGAGCAATTCGAATTCGGGTTCATGGTAGCCGCGGCAGGCATTTTCTGCAATCAAGCGTTGATAGGGAAAGGCTTGCTGCGGATATTTATAGAGAATTTTCATATACGCATGAGTCGGGGTGTTATCGAGGTAAAAATAATATTCTTTACAGTCCTCAGCATGATTCCCCTGGGGACCGGTTAAACCAAAGAGGCGTTCTTTCAGAAACGGATCTTCACCATTCCATAATGCAATCGCAAAACAGAGCCGCTGGTGATTATCAGAGATCCCGGCGATCCCGTCTTCGCCCCAACGATAGGCCCTTGAACGCGCCTGTTCATATGTGAAATAGTCCCAGGCTTCTCCATCACGACTATAATCTTCGCGGACTGTACCCCATTGCCGCTCCGACAGATAACAGCCCCAGCGGCGCCAGTGGCCTTTACGCTGACGATCTTCTTCTAATCTCTGTTCTTCTTTGGTCATAATCTCCTCCCTCCAACATACCCGTATTTTCTCATTCATGAGAAATTTTGGCATGTTTCAGAATAAAAGGTTTCATACCTAACAGTTTCATCAAGACAGACCTTCCCCTTTGTGATGATGACCTGATTTCTTCACAGGGTTACACTATCATGTCGTTGCAGTGCGTTCGGCCTCTTTCACCCGGCGTAACAGCGTCAACCAATGTTCAGAAGACGCCTGCTCTCCATGAAACAATTGAGCCGGGCTGTATCCTTGACGCCTCCCTCGCTCAAAGGGCTTGTGATTCAGATAAAATCGGAGCAGATTCAGCCGCGATTGGGTGATCTGCCCTCGGGCCGAGTCAAAAAATCGTCGGAGCCGACCATTCGTATTTTCGACCACCGATGAGGAGCGAATGATGGCGTCCAGGGTCTGCTCTACCCGTTGCGACCAGCGCTCGTAATCCGCCTGAGCGATGCGGGTCAGCAGAGAGCGGTGGCAGCCGGTCCATTGAGCCTCCAACCAGCGTTTCCGCGTCCCCGACGCGACACGACGTTGCTGTTGCAAGGCATACAGGCGGAACAGGTCCTGACGCACCGCCGCGTCAGGGATAGCCCTCTCCAACACCTGCGCCGCGTCCTCTACGTCGTCGAAATAGCGTAATAAGGCGTCAAGATGCTCTCGAAGAAAGCCAGCTCCTTTCCGGAGCTTCTCCTCAGCAATCTCCTGCTCGAATAACACGAGAATCGTCTCCACCTCGGCGAGGACATCAGTTCTTCGACGAAGTTCCCCCGTCCTCACATCGACGATTCGCAAGATTTCTTGCAATTCCCGGAACAGATAGCGACTGTCATCGACCCATTGCATCCATTGCTCGGCCTGAGCGTGAGCCGTCTCGTAGGCCGCCAGGCGCTTGAGCAGGGTACGTTCACTCTTCGCCCGTTCAAACTTCTCCAGGGCGTCATACTCCTGCGTGATGGCCGCATACGCCTTCCGCTCCGCCCGCGTGATCCCGGCGACCAGACGCATGATGAGATGGAACAGATCGCCCTGAAAGATCTGTGTTCCCGCCTTTCGGGTCCCAAGGATCTCTTCGAGGCCCCCCACCAGGCCTTTTGCCAAATCCGCCACGATGCGCTCAATCCGTCCCGTCTCGGCATCAACCAGCTCGAACCAGCAGGCCCCCCAAGTGACCTTATCACGGCTCTCGACCACCTCCAGGCTGAGGAGATAGGCCGATAGCGGTTCCACCGTCACTAAGATCGGGCCCCCGACAAAGATCTCATCACTGACAAATTTCAGACGACAGGTCACCGTCTCATGACTTGGAAGTAATGAGCCATACTCCGTCAATATTTCGGAGATCCTCCCACTGCTCACCTCCTGACCGAACAACTGGTTGAGCACCCGCCGCATTCCGCTGATGGACGCTTCCGTCTCTAAATACAAACTCAACACGCGCTCCTCAAGCGTGGCATAGCAGCCGACTCGAGGCACGACAGATACCGCCAGCTCTTTCTGGAGTTCAAGCACGAGCAGAAATTGGGCGTAGCAGTAATAAATAAACCACCGACTCACCAGATATTTTCTTGCCAAATCGGTTATCACTCCATAGACTGACTTATACCGCAACACGTGCAGACCAATCTCAAGACGTTCTGCATCACGGACATGATTTCGCTGAAATGCCATTGGACTCCCTCCTTGTTCATGTGGTGGTGAAAAGTTGGGACCACCTTTGCGTATTTCAGCGAAATATGCAAGTAGAGTGTAAGCTAGAAAATGAAACTCGCC